>CAYMXM010000452.1:0-4734 GCA_964394065.1 uncultured Pirellula sp.
GCTGACGGCGGCGTTGAATGGAGATGTTGTTTAACGGAATGAATTCCGTTCTACAATTAAAGCGATTCCAATTGGCAGTCGTCCAGAACGACGCTTGCTCCACGCCCCATGTAGCGGACGGCGACTAGGAGGCGGATCTCTTTTTCTCGACGGAGAATCGTTCCTTCAAAGCCTTTGAAGATTCCCGACTTCACCCGTACCTTCTGTCCGGGAACAAGCCGAGCTTCGGGGGCCAGAGGAGCATCGGTCAAGATCAACTCTCGGATCTGCCGGAGATCGGTTACGAGTTCCAAAGGATTGGCGACCGGCATCCAGCGACTTACGCTCCCGGTGCAGACGGCGCGATAACGCTGCTCGTTGTCCCCTCGCATGAAAACGTAGTTGGGAAACAACGGCTCGATGCTCACACGAATTCGACCTTGAGGAGATCGATAGCGCCGAGAAATCGTCGGCCCGAAAAAGGGGATTTGCTCCTCCAAAAGTTGACGCATCAACTTCTTTTCGAAGCGAGCCATCGTGTAGAGAGCAAACCATGTTGGCCCATCTTCACCAGACAGCTCTGTTGGAACTTCGTCGGAAGAGACCTCAAGCAGATTGAGTGGCCAGATATCGGGTTCAGGTTTCAAAATCGGCATGGTGGATGCGTTGGCGCTGAAAATTGAATTTGCTTGGAGGGCTACTTTCCTGTTAATCGGTATTTCGAACCTTCATTCTCCGAGCGAACGGGAAATTAAGGCTTTCAAATCTTAGACACAAAAGGGGAATGGTCAAAAGGGACTGAAGAGATCGGCGCGACCACCCGATAATCACTACCAACCGTTCAATCGCTACAACGGTTCCCTTCTCCCTTTTTGAGGAAATCTCAGGTTGAACGATGCGCATCAGCATGCTCGCCTCGATATTCCTAACTCTGCAGATCCTCAACTCGTTCGGTTTTCTCCATCGCGGGGAACTGTTCGCCACCGAGCAAGAACAAAATGCCAGCATTCCGACCATTGGAAAGTTGGTCAATTTGGATCAGCCGGAGGGTGAGTTTGTCGGCTATATCCCGTCTAGCCACCAAGAGGAACTCGTATTCGCGACTCCCGAAAGCCTCGGCGAGGAGCAGGTATTCCAACGACGGAGAATGATGCTTCCGAGGCTCCGTCAAGCTTCTCACCACCCCTACACCATCTATCGCCAGGAAGAATCGGTTTTTTCCTATCTCCCGGGAAACGGTGAGGATCTCGGGATGATCGATTTTGAATCGAGCCACTACCTCTCTTCCGATCGATCGAGCGGGTTCTCGACGGGGATTGGCATTCACCTATTGAGTGGTCCGAAAGTCGTAGACGCCCCTCCCAGGCTCTACAACTTCAATTTCGGATACCAACGACGCGGTTCCATTGGGGACGCATTGTCCTTCGACGTCGCCACTAGCATCGGTATCTATAGCGATTTCGAAGGAAGCGCACGGGAGGGAGTTCGCTTCCCAAGCCATGCCGTGGGGATGCTTCACGCTTCTCCCGAGACCGACTGGGTTTTTGGCATCGATTACCTCGATCGAGGCGACTTGAAGATTCTTCCTGTGTTCGGGTTCTCAAGACATTCAGATCGACACCCTAGCATGCGGTTCGATCTGATCTTTCCTCGCCCTCAAGTGGAGCTGGCGTTTCGGTCTGGAAATGTTCTCTATGTTGCAGGAAGGTTGGGTGGGGATAGTTGGGATATGGAGTTTCCTGACGAGACCGAAGATGTCATGACTTACCGAGACTATCGACTATTGCTCGGACTGAAACGAGATACGTTCGGGACCACCCGGATCATGGAGATCGGGTACGCATTCGGTCGACAGATGGAATTCAAATCCGATCCTGGGATCGCCGAACCGGGTGGAGCTTTTCTGCTCCGTTTTGTCACGAGCAGGTAGATACTGTGGCCTCAGGAAGAACATGGGATGAACCACGAATCGAACGAATCTTACGAATAGGTTTGAGGGGTGAGGCTGACGCGTAAGCGAGGGCGGAAAATCACAACCCGTGGCGTAAGCGAGGGACAGCGCTGGCAATCAAGCGTCCCATTCATGGTCTCACAGCACGCCCTTCGTGCCTCAGGGGCGTGACACCCGAGACATTCCCGGCGAGGCCACGTGCACTCGCAACGCAGTCCCTCGCTAACGCCACGGGTTGTGATGGGGGACGCTTCGCGTCTTCCCAATGTCTAAAGTCCAAAGCCCAAAGCCTTCTCCCGGAAGCGTTGTTTAACGGAATGAACTCCGTTCTACGTTATTGCGTCAAAACTGCCCGGTCGAAGAACTTTTCTTTCCCTTCGGGGATTGGGCAATCGGCGTTGAGCATCTTGTTGAGGTGCGTTGGAATATCTGTTTCCAATACATCCACTCCCACTGCAAACAAGGCTTCATACTCGACCTTCATCTTCGCCCGCCCATCCTCATTCGATCGTAGGAACTGGCGATCGTAGTTGCGCGAGGTTCCCACCATGCAAGATGCTCCATGCTTGTGGATCGTTTCGATGATCGATAGATCACTAGGCATCGAGTGACCGATGAAGGGAATGACGTTAGCCCAGGGGACTCCGAGCTTCTCGAATTGCTGAACCTTGTTCTGATCCGCGATGAATATCTCCATCATGATGCCCGGGTTCTTTTCGTAGGTCTCTTTAACCTCATGAAACCCAGGAACGATCATCATCGCGTAGCTCTCTGCCTTATGGGCTTCGATCTTTTTCCGACGTAATTCCGTGGATGCATCTTTTTTATCGAGGACGAGGATCGCTTTGCCACGAGCCCATTCGAGGGCTTCCCCAAGGGTCGGCATGACGTAGTTGGTCACCTTCTTGTCGGAGTCGAGGAGTCGAAGAGCCTTCAACTCCGCAAGGGTTTTGTCGACAACTCTTCCGGTTCCCGTGGTGGTCCGGTCCAAGGTGTCATCGTGGTGGAGAACGATATGCCCATCCTTCGTCATTCTCGGATCGATCTCAAAGAGACAATACCCGTGCTTCAATGCTTCTTCGAAGGTTTCCAAACAGTTCTCCGGATAGCCAGGACGCTCTCCTCCCCGGTGACCACTAACGAGTGGCAGACGTTTGCCGGTGTAGGCAAAAAGCTCTTGAAGATCTTTTGGTGAATCGAACTTCAAGAGGTGGCTCCCTTCCGAACCGAGTTTGAAGGTGACTGGTTTCTCTCGTTGTTGAAGTATCCTCTTTCGCTCTTGTGCGCGGTTTACCATCGGCCAATCGGGATGGTCGACCCGAGCTTTCTTCATCAGCTCCTCGGCTTTGGCGACGAGTTCCGGGTGGTCCGTTGCGAGGTTCTTGGTCTCGCCGACGTCGGCCTTCAAGTCGTAGAGTTCGATCGGCTGCGAAGGTCCATTGCGAACAGCTTTCCAGTTATCCCAGCGAATCGCTTGGATGGAGGCTTGTTCGTGAAGTTCCCAGTAAAAGTAGTCGCGTTTCGGAGCCTCTCCTCCCTTGAGGAAGGAAGCGAGGGATTTGCCCGTCGTGGGTACTTCCGCTGGAATTGTTCCACCACTCAACTCGGCAACGGTAGGGAGATAATCCCAGAAGGCCCATGGTTCATCACTCACGCGTCCCGCTGGGACGGTTCCCGGCCACCAAGCGAACGCGGCCTGACGGAGGCCCCCTTCGTACATGGTCCGTTTGAACCCACGGAGCTTTCCTCCCATGGTTTGGTCGAAGCGCTGTCCCATCTCAGAGGTTGGATTGAAGGACGAGCCGTTGTCCCCCGAGAACATAACGAGGGTCTTTTTATCGAGCCCCGTCTCTTTCAGGAGATCCATGATCCTTCCAACGTCGGAGTCGAGGCGGGAGACCATGGCTGCGTAGTTCTTTTGCTGTTCGGACCAAGGTTTGTCTTTGTAGATCCCTTGATCGTTGATTTGATAGGAACCGTGTGGAAGGGTTGCGGCGAAGAAGAGAAAGAAAGGTTGATCTTGATGGGCTTTGATCCAATTGAGGGCTTCGTTCGCGATTAAGTCTTGCGCATAGTGAGCACCTTTGCCATCGACCCTTTTGTTGTCATCGTTCCCTTCAAGATGGATTCGCTTCGCATCGCTATAGAGGAAGGAAGGAAAGTAGGTGTGGGCATGACGTTGGCAGTTGTAGCCATAGAAGTGATCGAAACCTCGCTTGAGGGGGCTCCCCGTCGTATCGAACATTCCCATCCCCCACTTGCCAACCGCCCCGGTCGCGTAGCCTTGCTTCTTGAGGAGCTCAGCGACGGTAAACGTTCCTTCGGGAAGGGGCTTTTGCCCCTCGGGCTGCACTTCGCTATTGGCTCGGATTGGGGAATGCCCCATATCGAGTCCGGTCATGAGAGAGGTGCGACTCGGTGCACAGACGGTGGTTCCGCTGTAGGCTTGTAGGTAGCGAGTTCCTTCGTTGGCCATCCGGTTCAGGTTGGGGGTTTTGATAAGTTTCTGCCCATAGCATTCCAGATCCCCCTGCGCGAGATCGTCGCTCAGGATGAAGATGAAATTCGGCTTGTGGTCCGCCGCGAACAACGGCGACGCCATTATGAAGAAGAGGAAAAGTATTTTGAAAAAGAAACGCTCGGCTTTCATATCGACTCCAGACCACAGTGTGGGAGAGGAAAAAGAAGTGGAGAGGTAACCATTTCCCGTTTATACACTACGAAACAATGAAGGTGTTTGCTTTGCGTGAATTCTCGTGGGACTAAGAATCGCGTTTGTACTCGTACTCGTACTCGTACTCGTA
>CAYMXM010000453.1:0-4723 GCA_964394065.1 uncultured Pirellula sp.
TTCGCGCGGGTGCGGGACTTGGTGGTCCCCTTGGCCGACTTGGTATCTTTGGTCACCTTCGCCTTGGGAGCGTCGGCTGGATACCTGAGCGCCGCTTGCGCTGCTGCGAGTCGAGCGATGGGAACTCGGAACGGGCTGCAGCTGACGTAGTTGAGACCGATCTTGTGGCAGAACTCGACCGAGGATGGATCCCCGCCATGCTCGCCGCAGATTCCGATCTTGAGGTCTTCGCGAGTCGAACGTCCCTTCTCAACGCCGATCTCCATCAACTGACCAACGCCGGTCTGATCGATCGAAGCAAATGGGTTTGCTTTGATGATTTCAAGGCTTTGATAATCAGGCAAGAAGGATCCGGAGTCGTCCCGGCTCATACCCAAGCAGGTTTGAGTCAAGTCGTTCGTTCCGAAGGAGAAGAACTCGGCGGTATAGGCGATCTCGTCGGCGGTCAACGCACCTCGAGGAACTTCAATCATCGTTCCAACCGTGTACGCAAACTTCTTCCCGGTTGCCTTCATGACTTCCGCAGCGACTCGGTGAACGATCTCGACTTGCAAATCGAGTTCCTTCTTGAATCCGACCAACGGAACCATGATCTCTGGCTTGACCTTGGTCCCCGACTTGAGGACGGCGGCGGCTGCTTGGAAAATCGCACGTGCTTGCATCTCGGTGATCTCCGGTCGGAGAATACCAAGTCGGCAACCACGGAACCCGAGCATCGGATTAAACTCGTGGAGTTCGGAGACCAAGCGATTGACTTCCGCTGCGGTGATCCCCAATTGCTTGGCGACTTCCTCTTGCCCCTTCTTGTTGTCGTGCTGAGGGAGGAACTCGTGAAGAGGTGGGTCGAGCAAGCGAATGCAGCCAGGGAGGCCATTCAGTGCTTTGAAGATCCCTTCGAAATCCTTCTGCTGATAAGGAAGCAACTTCGCAAGGGCCTTCTTGCGCTCCTCTTCGCTCTTGGCAAGGATCATCTGCCGAACGGCGATGATTCGATCCCCTTCGAAGAACATGTGCTCCGTTCGGCAAAGCCCGATCCCTTCGGCACCGAACGCAACAGCGTTGGTTACTTGATCAGGTTGGTCCGCATTGGTGCGAAGCCCGAGCTTGCGGTACTTGTCAGCCAGCTTCATGATGAAGTCATAGTACTGGAAGACCTTGCTATCCTTGGGCTTGAGGGTCTCAGCCACGAGAACTTGCTTCAACTCACTATCAGCGGTTGCAATGGCGCCGTGGAAGACTTCCCCGGTCGTCCCGTTGATGCTGATGGCGTCCCCTTCCTTCAAGGTAACGCCATTGCACTTGAGCGTTCCCTTGTGGTAATCGATCTCGATTTCACCCGCTCCGGCGACGCAGACCTTACCCATTTGACGAGCGACCAAGGCAGCGTGGCTGGAGACCCCACCGCGCGCGGTGAGAATCCCGTCCGAAGCGATCATTCCTCGAAGATCTTCAGGGCTGGTTTCAATACGAGCGAGAACGACGTTCTGTCCCTTGGCAGCCAATTCTTCCGCTTTGCCAGCCGAGAAAACGACCGCACCGGAAGCAGCTCCAGGACCTGCGGGGAGACCGACTGCCATGAGGCGACCTTCCTTCTTCGCAAAGTCGTACGCTTTGATATCGAAGATCGGTTGGAGAAGTTGATTGAGGGCTTCCGGATCACCCGACTTGATCGCGTGCTCAGGAGTCATCAACTTTTCCTTGACCATGTCGTGAGCAATCTTCACGTAGGCCAGCGCTGTTCGCTTCCCGTTTCGAGTTTGAAGCATGTACAGCTTCTTCTTCTCGATCGTGAACTCGAAGTCTTGAACGTCGCCGAAGTTCTTTTCGAGAGTCTTGCGGACATCGTTCAGCTCTTTGAAAGCCGGGCCGATGATCTTGTCGTTCGCCATCTCGGAGATCTTCAATGGGGTTCGAACCCCTGCGACGACGTCTTCCCCTTGGGCATTGACGAGGTATTCACCGTAGAAGACGTTTTCACCGTTGGCAGGGTCGCGGGTGAACGCAACTCCGGTCGCACAATCTTCACCCATGTTGCCGAAGACCATGCTCTGTACGTTGACGGCGGTTCCCCACTCGTCCGGAATGCGGTACTTCTGACGATAGAGAATCGCTCGCTCGTTCATCCAGGATCCGAAGACAGCGAAGATCGCTCCTTCGAGTTGCTTCATCGGATCGGTTGGGAACGCCTTGCCGGTTCGATCCTTGATCAGCTTCTTGAATCGCTTGACGAGCTCTTGAAGGTTCTCTGCCGTGAGGTCGGTATCTTCGGAGACCATCACCTCCTTCTTGAGTTCATCCATCACCTCTTCGAACGGCTCGTGGTCGTTCTCGCTCTTCTTTTGGACGCCCATCACGACGTCGCCGTACATTTGCAAGAATCGGCGATAGGAGTCCCAAGCAAAGCGCGGGTTGTTCGTTGCAGCTGCAAGTCCTTCGCAGGTCGCATCGTTGAGACCGAGGTTGAGGATCGTGTCCATCATCCCGGGCATCGAATCGCGGGCCCCCGATCGAACGGAGACGAGGAGGGGATTCTTCGGATCACCGAACTTCTTCCCCGTTTCCTTCTCCATCCACTTCACAGCCTTCTCAAGGTCTGAGGAGAGTTCGGCTGGAGCCTTTCGGTTGTTTTGATAGTAGTGGACGCAGACCTCGGTGGTGATCGTGAATCCTGGAGGAACGGGCAATCCGATTTTGGTCATTTGAGCAAGGTTAGCACCCTTGCCTCCAAGGAGTGCCTTCATGCCTCCATCGCCATCGGTCTTGGATTTGCCAAAGAAATAGATCAACTTTTTAGCCATGGCCGAATGAAATACTCCCGTATTATTTGCCAAAATCGAAATGGGGGAAATTCCCAGAAATTTTGGGCGAAAGTCTACGTTTAACGTCAAAATACGTCAATCCGAGCCACGCTCGCATCTTCCCTTGGGAAGCGAAAACTTCACGCCAGGAACACGCCATGATCCCTAGCCCGACTCTCGATGCGCTGCGTCTGTGCTGCGCAGACCTAACCTCTTCCCCTTCCGATCCGGGAAACCGAATGGGGGGTGCCACCAAGCCTCGGGGCCTGTTCGAGGACCACTCTCTGAGAGCCATTTTCATCGACGGATGGTACTTCCTTTCCCCTCGCGAATGGTGGGAATCCGTATCCGGTCCATCGGACTTCCTCTGCCTCACCAACGCCGATTTTTGGGAGCCGATCGACTCGTTGGCTGGGAGGAAAGAGGGGGAATTCCCAGTGAATACGAATGTTTGGGGCGGGCCTGCTGGCAGGGTTGGGAACTCGACGCCACTCTGTTGGATCGCCATTCAACCTCATCCTTGCGCGCCGCTCCCACTCCTTTTGACCGAATGGGGAGCCCCTCCGAAGAGGGTTTCGGAGGACTGGTACCGACAGCTCCTCGCCCTCCGAGCTGGGGATCCGTTTCTCTCCCCGTTGGTATTCCTAGCCACTCAGAACGGACTCCTCAAACCGATCGAGGAAGCCTCACTCTTACTCCTCCATGCGAGCCAAAAAAACTTGCAAGGAATTTATGGCAAAGAATCGGAAAAGATTCGATTCGTCCAATGGCCTTGGGAACCGGAGCCCTCGTTTGCGCGTTCTGAAGTTGCGACCCCCTTGAAACACCGAGGCATAGAGATCGCAGAGTCTAAGAAAGTCCATGCAAATCCGAAACTCTCTGTGTCACTTTGGACCTCTACGGTAGGAGGAGCTGGCCTGTTTCTCATCGTGGTCGTGGGACTCGCCCTCAGCCTCTCCTCTTCTCATCAAGCACCTAGGGAGGTTGCAACAGCGAAAGTTGCAACATCGAAAGAGGAGATAAGGACTCCTTCCTTGGAAACAACAACGAAAAGCTCGTCGACCGCGCGACGAGCGGCCAAAGCTCCTACCGACTTCTCATCAATAGTTGATACGACGGGTTCCAACCTAATTGAAAATGAGGCGTTACCTGAGGACGAAGTACTGAGCCAACAACTAACCCTATCGGAGTCGATTACGTCGGAATCGTTTCTCGATCCAATGTCCCGAGTGGAGCCCAGCACAACCGAACTCGATACTGAAAATGCTACAGAGCTGGAAGTTAGTCTGGACCTTATGACTCGCAAGGCTCCCAGCTCCGAGGAACCATCCGAATTGGCTCAGGAGCCCCAGCCGGAGAAGCTTGCGACTGGCATTCGACGCGAGAAAGGATTTGCAGAAGGAGTCGAAACCTTTTCGGTGGGCATAGGAGAAAACGTCGTTACCAAGAAAGCTCTTTGCTCGGCGGAGTTGAGCTTACCCGAAGCATTTCTCGAGCGATGTTTTGTGACCCCCACTTCATCGCAGTCTCTACTGGGTGAGAGTCGGTGCGAATGGACTGTCGCGATGACCGACGAGAATCCACATCTTTTAATCTCCCTGCAATCCGATCCAGGTCGCCGTTGGCGTTTTGGATCGAAAGTCTTGGTACGGCTCGAATCGGGGAGTCCCCTTCATCCGCTTCAACCAGGGGATGCAAAGCAAGTGCTGCAACGGCTCCGGGTAGCCAAGCAGCAAACTCTTCTCGCTCTCGAACAAAACCAAGCGATCCGAGACGGGTTACTTCCTCGCGGCAGCGTGACCCCTGCAGAGCAACGAAGGATCCTTCGGAGACAAGACAAGGAGATCGATGACGCGATGGAGAAATGGAACCAGGTGGAGCAGCTGAGTGCCTACGTTTATGAACATGCCACACTCAAGCTTGTG
>CAYMXM010000454.1:0-4711 GCA_964394065.1 uncultured Pirellula sp.
GATGCCTGGTTGCCAGCGCTGTCCCTCGCTTACGCCACGGGTTGTGATGGGGGGAACGATTCGTGGTTCCCTCTTCTTCCTCAAGCCTCACCCCTCAAACCTCACCCCTCAAACCTCACCCCTTATTATTAATATTTTTGATTCGACGAACCTTTATTCGCGTGGTAGACTCTACATTTCATCAGGCCACGGTTTTTGGCTTCCTTTTTTTGGCACCCCATTTGGAGAACAATGTATGGCTTCCGTCTCAGACCGCCGCACCACCACTGTCATGACTGGCGCCGATATCGTGGTCAAGTCCTTGGTGGATCACGGCGTGGAAGTCATTTTTGCTTATCCCGGCGGATGTAGCATGCCCCTTCACCAATCCCTTACTTTTTACGGGGATCACATCCGAACCATCCTTCCTCGACACGAGCAAGGTGGAGCGTTTGCCGCGCAAGGTTACGCGCGATCGACGGGAAAAATCGGAGTCGTCATGGCGACGAGTGGGCCCGGGGCGACGAATTTGGTGACCAGCATCGCCGATGCAAAAATGGACTCGATCCCACTTCTCGTTTTAACCGGACAAGTTCCGACGAACGTGATCGGTTCCGACGCGTTCCAAGAGACTCCGATGGTCGAAATCTGTCGCGGGATTACCAAGCATCATTATTTGGTAACCAAAACGGAAGACCTTCCTCGGATCATGAAGGAAGCGTTCCATATCGCAACCACCGGCCGTCCGGGCCCCGTCCTCGTCGACCTTCCAAAAGACGTCCAACTTACCAGTTGCGAAGTCGATTGGGACGTTCCGATGAATTTGCCAGGGTACAAGCCCGAGAAGGTGCCCGATGCACAACCGGAGCAGATTCGTCAAATCGCCGCTGCCATCAAGCATAGCAAGCGACCGATCCTCTACTGTGGCGGTGGGATCGTCAATGCGGAAGCGTCGGAAGATCTCCGAACACTCATTAAGAAAACGGGGATTCCAGTAACGACGACCGTTATGGGGCTGGGAATTTATCCAGCGGACGCTCCTCTTTCGATGGATATGCTCGGGATGCACGGCAGTGCCTACTCGAACTATGCGGTGAAGGATTGCGATTTGCTCTTGGCGTTCGGCGTTCGGTTTGACGACCGGGTCACCGGGCATCTGGCTTCGTTCGCCAAGAACGCCAAGATCGTTCACATCGACATCGATCCTTCGGAGTTGAACAAGAACAAGGTAGCGCACATTTCGATTCGAAGTGACCTGAAGTACGCCCTTTCCGAACTCAACAAGATCGTCGAAGCTCCCGAAGATATTTCCAGTTGGGTTTCCCACTGCAAAGATCTGAAAGCAAAGTACCCTTTCAGCTACGATGAAAACTTCGATGGGATCCTTCAACAGCATGCGATTCGAACCCTTTCGAATTTGACCAAGGACCGAGAGACCTATGTTTCCGTCGGTGTCGGTCAGCACCAGATGTGGGCAGCTCAGTTCTTCCAATTCCGTCGTCCTCGCGCTTGGTCGAGCAGCAGCGGGCTCGGAACGATGGGATTCGGATTGCCTTGTGCGATGGGGATTCAAGCGGCCCATCCAGACGCGCTTGTCATCGATATCGATGGGGACGGCTCGTTCCAAATGAACATCCAAGAGTTGGCGACCTTGCGATGTGAGAAGTTGCCTGTGAAGGTTCTTCTCTTGAACAATCAACACTTGGGAATGGTGGTTCAATGGGAGGATCGGTTCATGGGTTCCAATCGGGCTCACACCTATCTCGGCCCTATCGACGACGCGGAAGCGAGTGGACCTGGTTCGACCGTTGCCCATACCTACGCCGTCAACCGTTACCCTGACTTTGTGCAGATCGCCAAAGGGTACGGACTTGGTGCGGCCACCGTCCGCAAGAGGACGGAACTAGAAGATGCTCTTAAGGAGATGATCAACTATCCAGGAGCCTACGTCCTCGATGTCGAAGTCCCTTATCAAGAGCACGTTCTCCCGATGATCCCATCCGGAAAGACCGTCGACGAAATGATTCTGGCTTAGTGCAGGCTGGAGACTATTTTTCGACAGGATTTACAAGATTTGTGGGATTGCGCTACGCTCTATATCTGCAATCCTGCTCATCCTGAAAATCTTGTCAAAAAAAGGGGGGCTACGCATCCGGTGTGTTACGTGGTCGCTGTGGGCGCACAGGTAGTTGCAATAGAAGAGTTGCTTGGCATGTGATCGTGATTGGAATTGAAAGGCGCGACCACTTCACACACCCTACTCCTCTCCTACAAATGCCATGATCTCTCGATGGATTGCATCGACGCTTTGGGTTGCGTCTACGACCAAAAATGGGGCGTCTAGGTATTGGACCTGTTGAAGAAATCCTTCTCGCACTTGCCGGAAGTACTCCAATCCACGCTTCTCAAGTCGATCCTGTCCCCGTTGGATTCGGGTAAAGGCAACCTCGGGATCCAAGTCTAACAGAATGGTCTTGTCGGGGCGTAAACCTTGCGTGGCTACGCGACCTACGCTCCAGATCGTCGTAGGAGGAAGCCCCCCTGCGACTCCTTGGTAGACGACGTTGGCCAGGAGGAATCGATCGCAGACGACCGTATCTCCTCGCTCCAAAGCGGGGAGGAGTTCTTCGCTGACGAGTTGGGCGCGAGCTGCCATGTAGAGGAGCATTTCGGAGGTGGAAGCGAGCGGAATCTCTTCTCGGTGTAGAAGAATTTCCCGTACCGCTTCCCCTAGTTGCGTACTTCCCGGATCCCGAAATCGAGCGATCGTTAACCCCAGGCTTCCGAGCGCGTTGCAAAGAAGATCGAGTTGGGTGGTTTTCCCAGCGCCGTCGATACCGTCGATTGAGATGAACATGAAGTGAGAAAACAATCCAGGGGAATGAAGCAGTTAGCGGGCGTTCGGTGGTTTGAAGGAAACAGTTTTTCGAACGCTTTATTATTTTGGCGAGCGGCAGATGGAAATCCTACCAAACTCCCCCTCCCAAAAGGACAACGCTGTGAAGCATTTTTCCTCCGGAAATTGAGCGCTTCTAGTCCGACCGGGGCTCGTCCCCGTCGGACACCGCTTTGGCGCCCTAGAACGCGCGCCCCGCGCGCTTTTCCTCCGCCGCGCAGCGGCGGAGGCTCCCCGCTTTACTCGTACTCGTACTCGTACTCGTGCTCGTGCTCGTGCTCGTGCTCGAATCACGATTACGAGTACCGCTGCGCTGAGTACGAAGATTGAATCGAGTCTACAAACTTGGTTATCGTTTCTCGCACTTCTACCCCTCACCCCCAGCCCCTCTCCCCGAAGCGGGGCGAGGGGAGCGGAGATCTAAAGGCGCAGCGCGTGCTAGGGCGCCAAAGGGGTGTCTGGTGGGGACAAGCCCCATCCAGACAAAATCTTCCTACGGGAAAATGCTTCACAGCACTGCCCGGAGAGGAGGGCTTACTCTCCCCGGTGGGGAGGTAAGGTTATGGTATATTTTCATCTGCCGAACGCCTTTGGTATCCTATCCTTTCCTAGCAAGACTTTCGACGCCAACTCTCATTTCGAATAACCCATGAATTCCGCTCCTCTCGACGATGATCCCGCCAAGAAAGTTGTTCCTCCCGAAGCTTTTGGGGAGGATGAAAAGTCCCGACCGCAGCCAGCCGACGAACCACCTTTCTCCCTCGAGAGCGAAGACCTGCTCGACATGATGAAGCGGACGGTCGACCGGCTTTATCAAGATGGGATCGCTCGTGGCGATTTGAAGATTCTCAATCGGACCCTTCGCGAGCTCCGCTACGCTTTCAAAGTTTTTCAACCCTACAGCCGGCGCCGCAAGGTCACGATCTTCGGCTCTGCACGGACACAACCAGACCACCCTACCTACCTACAAGCCGTCGAGCTCGCCGAGAAAATGGCGAACACCGGATGGATGGTCATCACCGGCGCGGGAGGGGGGATCATGGAGGCTGGGCATAAAGGGGCCGGCCGCGAGATGTCGATGGGGCTCAACATCATGCTTCCATTCGAACAATCCGCAAATTCGTACATCCAGGGAGACCCCAAACTGGTAACCCTCAAGTACTTCTTCACTCGAAAGTTGATGTTCGTGAAGGAATGCAGCGCGGTCATTTGCTGTCCTGGTGGATTTGGAACCTTGGACGAAACGATGGAGGTTCTAACCTTGCTCCAAACCGGCAAGCAAACGATGTTCCCTCTCGTATTGCTCGACCGCCCTGGGGGTACTTACTGGGAAGGGATGGAAAACTTTGTCAACACCGAGTTGTTACGGGAGCGATTGATCAGTCCGGAAGATATCCATCTCTACAAAATCACCCATTCGGTGGATGAGACCGTAGAGGAGATCCTCAAGTTCTATAAGAACTACCACTCGATGCGCTATGTGAACGACATCTTGGTCCTCCGACTCAATCACAAGCTTTCGACCGACGCGTTGAAAAGCCTCAACGAGGAGTTTGCGGACATCGTCGTCTCGGGGAAGATCGAGCAAAGGGAAGCCTTTCCAGAGGAAGCTTCCGAGCCGGAATTGGCCACGCTACCTCGCTGCGTTCTCCATTTCAATCGACGAAATTACGGTCGATTGCGAGAGATGATTAATGCGATTAATGAGGCTTAAGGCTAAGAACTTAAGGCTAAAGGAAGAGGAGGCCTTTTGTTTAACCGCAGGGGACGCGAAGCGTCCACCCATCACAACCCGTGGCGTAAGCGAGGGACAGCGTCGCGAGTGCACGTAGACCT
>CAYMXM010000455.1:0-4700 GCA_964394065.1 uncultured Pirellula sp.
CTTGTCCGACTGGGGTTCACCCCCGTCGGGCAAGCTAGCCTAAGGGCAGAGCCCTTTTCTTCCTCAAGTCTCAAGCCTCACCCCTCAAGCCTGCTTAGATCCCTTCCGCTTGGATGACCCGCTGGGCTTCGTCTACGCTGATGAACCGCAGCCCCGGGAGTTCTTTCTCAAGATCCGCGATCGAACTGTTGGCCTCTTCGGTTGGATAATACAGGGTTATCTTCAGCACATTTTTTGTGAAGCTGATTGAGTGGTTTTTCCCCCAGGGTTTGGATAACAACGCCTTGCGAATCGAGGAAAAGGTTTTCATGTCGACATTCTGAGCGATGACCTCCACTCGGTCAGCTTCATTCTTACTAGACGAAAGCGTTACCGAATTGGGTCGTGGGCTATTGGGGCGTGGACTTGAGGTCGGCGGCCATGGGATGGATGGGGGGGAAGGTGTGGCTTCAAGGTGATGTTGCGTGGTCTGTTCCCGAATCACACGAGCCTTCTCTCTCGCTTCTTCCATCCTCTTTTCTGCTTCTGCCCGTCTTTTCTCTTGCTCCGCAAGGAGCTCCTGCCTCCTTCGTTGAGATTCTTCTCGAGAGGTTGCAACAAAGTCTGGCCCCGCACCTCTAGGTTGCTCCCGCAGCATTTCGTTCCTCGGTGGCTGGTGGGGAGCGGGAGGGGCTTGGGCCGTCCGGTTTTGAAAACTAGAGTTCATGACAAAATACACCCCGCTCACCGTCACCGTCAGAACACTCCCAGCGACGACTGTCGTTCCGATGCCAAGAACGATCATCCAGAAAGTGGTGAAGTCCTGCTTGGGTTGTTGAGCAGGTTGATAGCGAGGGGCAGGTGAGGACCAATTCGGCTGCTCGCTCCCCCAGGGGGAAGCTGCCGCGGAAACGGGAATTGGCGAAGGGGCCGGGATTGAAGAGGTGGCGGAGGCACTATTTTGATAGCTGTTATCCCCGTAAATGTTTCGACTCGGCGCAGGTGTCGTCGGTCTCGAAACGGGGATCGCGCTCTTCGGGGAGGCAACCCGTTGGAGAGAATTGATCGTCTGGCAATTGGGGCAGCGCGCTCGAATCTCCCGTTTCTCGGTTGCAGCTTCAACGCGAATTCGGGATTGGCAATCAGTACACGTTGACTCAAATACAGGCATTTCAGCTACCCGTCTGTGGGGAAACGAGGTTAATTCGATGGAGCTGAATTATAGACTAATACGGCAAAGGGAGGATTACGAATTTGAGCTACAATCCCTACTTCACTGTCCTGAGAATGAAACGCAGGGGCACGGAGGCGCAGGGACGCAGAGAAGATAACTGTTGCGCCTCCGCGTCTTTGCGACTCCGCGTTGAAATCACCCGCCCCAGCTGAATAGAACGGAATGGTCTGATGACTGGATTTTTATGGAATGACGATGTCGAGGGGTTCTTTGGAGAGGGAAGCTCTTCCGAGGGACGAGGCTCGGCAACAGGCCGTCCCAAGAAAACGAAACCGCTCCAACCAGGCGCCACTTCAGACGCCCCTCTCACCGTCTCGCAACTGAACGACTGGGTGAAGACGCTCCTCACCCAAGGCATCCCGACCGTTTGGGTTTCGGGGGAGATCGGAAACCTCGTTCAGTCGGGGGCTGGACATGTTTATTTCACCCTCAAAGACCCAACGGGACAGATCTCGTCGGTTTTGTGGAGGTCGACCTACCAAAAGCTGGGGGTCGAGCTTCGGGAAGGGATGGCGGTTCTCGTCCAAGGTCGGCTTGATGTCTATTCCCCACGAGGCAGCTACCAACTCGTCGTTCAAAAAGTAGAAGAGCAAGGACTCGGGGCGCTTCAAGCCGCCTTCCGCAGACTCTTTCAGAAGCTACAACGCGAAGGCTTGTTCGAAGAAGAACGGAAGAAGCCTCTCCCCCGTTTTCCTGAGCGGATTGGATTCGTCACGAGCCCCTCCGGAGCGGCTATCCACGACTTTACGCAGGTCCTCCGGCGGCGATGGCCGAGTGCGAAAGTCATCATTATTCCCTCGAAGGTTCAAGGGGAGGGAGCGGCGGAAGAAATCGCGAGGGGAATTGAAGTCGCGCAGATCATACGCCCCTCCCTCGACGTCTTGGTCGTCGGTCGAGGAGGAGGCTCCCTCGAAGATCTTTGGGCTTTCAATGAAGAGGTGGTGGTTCGCGCGGTCGCGGCCTCATCCCTCCCGACGATTTCGGCAGTCGGCCATGAGATCGATGTGACGTTGTGCGATCTGGCTGCCGACGTTCGCGCCCTTACCCCATCGGAAGCGGCGGAACGAGTCGCTCCGAGTCGAGACGATTTCCTCGAGTATCTTCGCAAGACTGAGCGTGGGCTGTTGATGTCGATTCGCAATCAGGTCGAGAGATCGGTCGACAAGCTGGATTCCCTCCGAACTCGCATGGTGATCGTCGAACCGGAACGTTTACTCGAAGCTCCCTCGCAACGTCTGGACGAAGCCGAGCGGGCTCTGAACCTAGCCATCGATCGGAAGCTAGAAGACTGGCAAGCTTCGATCGAGAAAGGAGCCCAAGTTCTAGAAGCTTTGAGTCCCCTCAAAACGTTGGGGCGAGGCTATTCCCTAACGTCGGATCCCGACGGACATCTCTTAACGGATGCTGCCAACGCCAAGGTCGGTCAATCGATCACGACACGACTTAGCAATGGGATTATTGAAAGCCAGGTGACGAAGGTGAGGAGCAGGCTTGAGGGGTGAGGCTTGAGGAAGAAGAGGGCTTCGCCCTTTGGCTGATCGTGGCCCGGGCGTCTCGCCCGGAACAACCGTCGCAACTCCGGGCGAGACGCCCGGGCCACGGTTAGGCCGTAGACCGTAGGGTGTGTGAAGTGGTCGCTGCTTCCATCTCCGGTCCAGATGGCTCACCGAGTACGTTTTCTATCTCCACTACCATCGCGTTCAAAGCGACCACGGAACACACCGGATGTGTAGTTGGTAACCGCGAGTGAAACTCGACTTTTGTTTCTAGTACTTCAACCCCTCACCCCCAGCCTGGCCTGCCGCATCGGTGGTAAGAGGGGGGACGCGAAGCGTCCCCCCATCACAACCCGTGGCGTCAGCGAGGGATAGCGTCGCGAGTGTACGTCGCCCTTGTGGAATACTCAGGCGTCGGGTGGGCATCCCTGAGGCACGAAGGGCGTGGTGTGAGACCTGGGATGGATATCTGATTGCCAGCGCTGTCCCTCGCTTACGCCACGGGTTGTGATTTTCGGTCCTCGCTTACGCTCTTCCCAAAGCCCCAAAGTCTTCTTCACTCCGCTGGGCGTTTGAGGTTGGCCCAGTGGCTGGTGGGGTCGGAGCCTCGGACGTGGACTCCTTTTTGATTCCAATCGAGTTGAGCCCTTACGTCTGCGGCGCAGTAGCGCAACGTCAATGCGCAGCGACGGCGATTGGATCGGTTCATGTCCGAACCATGGAGTAGTAGATCGGAGTGGATCGACGCATGCCCGGCAGGGACTGGATTCCATACCACTTCACCGAATTGTTCTGCATTGTCGATCGCCTGGCTGAGCACGTTGTGATCTGAGGAGTTGCTCGGGCGATAGGTCATGTGCCCATGATGATGGCTTCCTGCGACGAACTTCATGCAAGCGTTTCCCTCATCCGCATCATCGATCGCTAACCATACAGTGACAGCCTTCGAGGGGGATAAAGGCCAGTAGCTTGCATCTTGATGCCAAGCAACCGACTTGCCATCTCCCGGCATCTTGCAAAAGAAATGGGAGCCCCAACCGATCACGTTATCGCCGAGGAGATCGCTGACGAAGTCGAGGATTCTAGGGTTGTTGAGGATGTCGTAGACCGGTCCATACTTCATGTGCGCTGAGCTGATCGAGTAGCTATCCCCTCCAGCTTGCGTGACCCGCTCCAAAAGATCGTCAAAGTAGTTTCGAATAGCGCCGATCTCTTCGCCGGAGTAGATCTCCACGGGTGGGACATATCCCCGCTGATTGAAGGCCTCGATCTGGGCTGAGCTAAGTTGGCGAGGAGAAGCATTGGATACGGGATAAAACCTTAAGTCCCTCTCCATGGTCTGGAGTTCAGCATCGGTAGGAACGATAGAAAACGAGGACATGGCCAAAAGACTCCTGAGAAGAATCTAACGAATTGGGTATGGAGACGAATCTCGCACCGACGAAGCGGAAAGGGAAAATAGTGTACCCCATTGGTGAGAGAGCGAGAAGCACAGGGGTTGCGACGTAGTCGTAGCAGCCGTAGGGTGTGTGAAGTGGTCGCGTTTCCAATTCAGAGCGAGATGACATACCAAGCCATCGTTTCCATCGCAATCACCTCAGCACCCTAAGCGACCAAGGAACACACCGGAAGCGTAGCTAACACCCGCGATTAAAACTTGGTTATTGTTTCTAACACTTCTACCCCTCACCCCCAGCCCCTCTCCCCTAAGAGGGGCGAGGGGAGCGGAGATCTAAAAGTGCCTGGCCCCCTTCCACAACTCCGGGCGAGACGCCCGGGCCACGGTGAGGAAAGCCCCCTCTTCCTCAAGTCTCAAGCCTCACCCCTCAAGCCTGATTCGTGGTTCATCCCTCAAACACCGGCCATAACGACTACATCGATTGTAACGGCGGCGAAAACCAACCAATACGAAGAATGGCGATCCGTAGGAGGATCGAGCTTCGGCACGACCTAGGTTTTTCCGTTTTCCAAGCGCCGAATCCCAGGTGCTA
>CAYMXM010000456.1:0-4700 GCA_964394065.1 uncultured Pirellula sp.
GTTTTTCCAGACTTTGCCTGCGGTGCTAGCGATGAGAGATTCGCTCTCGACTGCTTTGGAGGCAGCTTGCCAGGAATTGACGTGGACACCACCACTGGCGGAAACGAGGAAGCCTCGCGTGGTTTGAATGAAACTGCATTGAGGATCGAGTGTTTTTGGAAACGGAACGTCGATCAGTCCCACCTTGGAGGTCTCACCGAGGATCGAAGTCAGATCGCACTGTGCAAGGTCTTGCAAGTTGTTCATCTCGATAAGGGCAGCTACGACGCACAGATCCATGATGTTTCGGAGTTCACCGAACACGGGCTCTTTGACCGCCAATTCATCAAGTTTCGAGGTGAACAAATCGGCCCATTTTTGAGCGATTGGATCCGCTTTCCCCTTTTGGGTTACGGAACCGTCCGCCGCGATCTGCTCTTCTTCGGTCAAGGTCTTGATCCCTCGCCCGTTCAACTTCCAAGCCATTCGGTCTTTGCTATGCTCGATCGACGTATAATCGCAAGCCATCCACCAACGGGATTGCAAATTTCGTCCCGACGAATTGCGGACCATTTCGAGATAGCTCGGCAATCCCTTCACGGGTGCTTGCACGAGATTCATTCCATAGAGCTTCATCTTGTAGTCCGCGGCTAAGATCACGCGGGCCATATGGCTGTTCGAAGCGACCCCTTCCAATTTGACCTCTTGAGGACCGAAGGCGTTGCGCATCGCGGTCTCCAGGGAAGCCCAGTTGACTTGGTTGTTGAGTCGAACTTGGGAAAGAAGCTGGTTGAGGCGTTGCGTTCCAGCTTGGGTCGGTTCGATGGAAACCGAGATTCCCTTCGTTCGAGCGGACTCGACTGTTTTGAATGCGTTGAGGAGATCGTCTAGGTGGATGATTGGCTGGCCGGATTGAATCCCCACGACCGTACCGTTCGGGCCCGCCGTCCAAGGTTCCGCTGGGCCAGCGAGAACGATATCGTTCCTCTCGGGATAGACAAAGACGTTCTCGACCCGCGTAAGCCCACCGAGAAACTCAACTTCGTCAGGAATCTTGGCTCCGGTTTGAATGCTGTTGAGGACAACCTCTCGGACGGCCTTCAACGAGATCAAGCGTTGGTTTACGGCCTGGTTCAGTTCTCCCTCGGGAGAGACCAGCTTTTGCCGCACTTCCTCAAGAGCTTCTGCCGATTCCTCGGAAGACAGGTTTCTCAACACCCCGTCTGCGTCGATTCGAACTCCCCCGACCGTTCTTTGGAATCCGTTGTTGGGAACGACGATCTGAGCCCAAGCTGTTGTGGTGGAAAAGATCATCCCTACAGCTAGCGCTAACGGGATCGAATGCTTGGCCACTGGGTAGCTTCTCCATGCGCTGAAGGAGACTGCGCACAAACTTCGAAAACCCATATTCGGAACTCCAATCAATTGGATGGCAAAATAAGTCGAACGAGAAATAACTAGGACCGGGCAAGCGCAAAGGCTGCTCAAACTGTATCCTATTGTGGATGGCACTCCCCCGACTTTCCACCATTAGTATCGGAAAAATCGGGAAGAGCCGACCAATTCGAGCAAGTCGCGGCCTACGAGGACTGTTTCTAGGGTAATTTCGAACCTTTGCTGATGCAACCTAACACTAACTCTGCTTACCTGATTATCCGCCAGGGGGCCCGCTGGACCGATGTCTTCCGCCTCTCCCCCAACCGCCCTCTCATCATCGGTCGGGCCTCCTCCAATGAAATTCCGGTACCCGACGAGCGATCGAGTCGCCGCCACGCCGAAATTTATTTCCAGGAGGGATGGCACGTTCGAGACCTGGGCTCACGAAACGGAACCTTCGTAGACGGGGTCCGAATCAAGGCCCCCCACCCGTTAACCCCGGGGAGTATGATCGGGGTCGCTTCCTGCCGCCTCACCTTTTCCCATAGCCTGGACGAGGTTTCCCCCTCTCTCGAAGAGGAACCAACCAGCCCTTCGGCAACGATCGGCGATGGCCTCCCAGCCTCGAACATCACCCACCGCCAATCCAAATCAGCCATCCTCGATCCCGAAGGTTACCTCCCGAAGGCTGGAACCGATCACCAAGCTCCCACCTCCAATTTGCCCAAGATTCAGACGCCGGCGATCACCCTCCTCCAACTCGCCTTTGAACTGGCGCGCGAAAACGAGTTTCAAGAAGGATGCGAACGGGCCCTCCAGCGACTCCTCGATGAAACCAAATGCAATTCAGGAGGAATCCTCCGAATTTCTCAGCGTGACTCGGCCGACTACCGAGTCGTGGCGGCTCTTCAGCGATCGGGGAAAGCCTACCACCCACCCGCTGAATCCCTGGTCGATCGCGTGAACAAGGAGGGGAACGCGGTCCTTGCAAGAAACATTCATAACTCGGAACTTGCCGGAGGGAGAGCCGATTCTGCGTTGAAGTCTGCGGTGAAGTCTGCTGGCAATTCCGTTGACGCCCCCTCGCAAAACGGCGTAAGCCACATCCTCAATACCTCCAGCGCCATACTCGCTCCCATTCGAGAACCCGGGGGAGAAACGGTGGGGTTCGTCCATCTCTACAGCCGCATCGAGGAGTCGGACCTTTTACCCGAACACCTGGAGGTCGCGTTAGCCGTTGCGGATGTCCTCGGTACCTTCTTTGCGAATGTCGAAAACCGTGAAAAGTTAGAACGAAAGCTCAAGACCACCTCGTCGCGTCTCTCCGAGCTAGAAAAACAACTCGGGGAGTCGGAGGAGTGGGTGGGGAACTCCGGCGCAATTCGACGAGTTCAAACGCAAGTCGCCCGGGTTGCTCCGACGCATGCAACCGTACTCCTCCGTGGAGAAAGTGGAGTCGGTAAAGAAGTGGTTGCGCGAAGCATCCACAACGCCAGCCAGCGGAGTGGAGGTCCCTTTGTCGCTTTGAACTGCGCCGCCTTAACGCCGACTCTATTGGAGAGCGAGTTGTTCGGCCACGAAAAGGGAGCTTTCACCGGGGCGACCGAACGGAAGCTCGGCAAGTTCGAACAAGCCCATCAAGGAACCTTGATGCTGGATGAACTCGGGGAAATGAGCTTGGAGACGCAGGCGAAGTTCCTTCGTGTCCTGGAAGGAAAACCATTCGAACGGGTGGGGGGGAGCAAACCGATCCTCGTCGATGTGCGAGTCATCGCGGCCACGAACAAAGATCTTGAAGAGGCGGTATCCAAGGGGGAGTTTCGTTCCGATCTCTATTTCCGATTACGGGTGATCGAATTGCTCATCCCTCCCCTTCGGGAACGGCGAGAGGACATCCTCCCGATCGCGGAACATTTCCTTGCCCAGTTTCGAAGTCGCTCGGGATCCGGTCCCTCGGGGTTCAGCGATCAGGCCAAGGAGGCAATGCTCGCCTATAGCTGGCCTGGCAATATTCGGGAGCTTCGAAACGGCGTTGAGCGAGCCTATGTTTTGTGCAACACAGAGCTCGCCGAACCGGAAGATCTCGCCCTTTCGAATTTAAAGATTCCAGGGATGAAGTTGGATAGGGGCTCCGATTCATCCCCACCGGTTGTGGCAGAGTACAAGGAGCGATCCTTGAGCGAAGTGGAAGAAGAACACATCGCAGCGACCCTTCAGTATACGGGTGGACAAAAGAACCGGGCCGCTGCTATCCTCGGAATAGAGCGGTCTACGTTGGACCGAAAACTGAAGCGAATAAGACGAGCGACAGATGAAGATATTCCATAACCCTACCACCCCCTCAGGGTAGAGGAACCCTCCCTTTTGGGGAGGGTCGACGTATCGGTGGTAAAGGACCAGCGCAAGGGTGGCACGCTCAGAGCGAAGCAATGGGCGTGGAGGACTCGGAACATTGAGAATAGCCTCAAAACATCACGCCCATCGCTGCGCTCTGAGCGTGCCACCCAAATTAGGCTCCTTTTTACCCAAACTGCGAAGTTTGCCTCCGATGCGTCAGGCCACCTTTGGGGTTGCTATGGTAGTTTTTCATCTGGCGCTCGCCTATAAAAAGATCCCTCATGAACCATTCCGAATCTTTGCCCCTCGAATATCGATCCCTCGTCCAGAGCGCCAACGGTCTTATCTTTGATTGCGATGGCACCCTCGTCGATTCGATGCCCCTCCATTTCTTGGCGTGGCATGAGACGATGAACCGATACGGATTGGAGCTTCCGGAAGATCGATTCTATGCACTGGGAGGCATGCCTAGCGATCGGATCATTCGCTTGCTTTCCCAAGAGCAGTCGATCGCAATCGATGCGGACTTGGCGGCGGCCGAAAAAGAAGCCGCCTTCCTCTCCCATCTCAATCTTCTTCGACCGATCGCGCCGATCCTAGAGGTGGCCAAGAACCACCGCGGGGTCAAGCCGATCGCTGTCGCCAGTGGTGGGTTTCGAAAAATCATCGACCAACAGCTTCAAGTCGTCGGTTGTCTGGAATGGTTCGACGCAATCGTTACCGCCGAAGACACCCCTCGTCACAAACCGGAGCCCGACGTTTTTCTAGAAGCAGCAGATCGTTTAAAGGTAGCCCCACAAGAGTGCCTCGTCTTTGAAGACGCCGACCTCGGAGTCGAAGCCGCTCGCCGCGCTGGCATGCCCTGCATCGACATCCGAACTTTCTATAGGCCACGGGCATTCTAATCGACACCTTCGCGTTGCATTTCGATCGACCGGTCGAGGGTCTTGCCGACGAAGTAGAATGCGGGGGCGTAGAGGCCACGATCCAAGGGCATGCGGATCCGA
>CAYMXM010000457.1:0-4691 GCA_964394065.1 uncultured Pirellula sp.
TTCGCCCCCTTTGGGGGAGAAGGGCTGGGGATGAGGGGGAAGCGGCTTAGTAAACGATTGTCTAGTTAGATCTCACTTCTACCCCTCACCCCCGGCCCCTCTCCCCGAAGCGGGGCGAGGGGAGCAGAGTTCTAAAGCGCAGCGCGAGCCCTTCCGTTACTACTGATTTTTCCTGTGGAAAATGTTTCGCGTCCTCTTCCTATAGCCTAAAGTCCAAAGCCTAAGGCCTTATCCCGAGGCGTTGATTAACGGAATGAATTCCGTTCTACATTGGATCGATCGATCTGGATTTATCCAACCAAATTTGCTATTTCCTGAGCGACTTTCGCATCGGCGTTCGTGTTATCAGGATGAAAGATATGTTCAAAAACTGGCTGCAGCTATGGCTGATCGGCATGTTGGTTGGAGCGTTTACAGCTTCCCCTCTTTGCTATGCTGAGGGGAATTCATGGAATCCGTTTTCTACGAAGCAAGAACCCTCGGAGAAAGATCCCGAAGTTGTCTTGATCGCTTCTTCCTCGCAAAGCAAATCGTGGTGGCCCGAGTGGAAGATGCCCAAAATGCCATGGACAACTGCAAAGAAGAGTCCAGCGAATTCCTACACAAGAAGAGAACCATCTCGTTGGCAAAAAATGTCGAAAACCACCAAGCGATGGTGGAATAAAACGGCCGACATTCTCGATCCCTACCCAGACCCCAAACCGGCCTCTCAAACCCAATCGGATAAGCCCCTGTTTGGAGAATGGTTCGGAGCGAAAAAGGAACCGAACAAAATAGAAAACGTCACCGATTATCTCAAACAACCCGTGCTGAAATAACCTTCGCGTATTTAGTCTTGGCACACGCCGCGCTTTAGAACTCTGCTCCCCTCGCTTCGGGGAGAGGGGCCGAGGGTGGCCTGACGCATCGGTGGTAAAGGACCTGTGCAAGGGTGGCACGCTCAGAGCGAAGCGATGGGCGTGGAGGACTTCTCGGAACATCGGGAATGCCTCAAAACATCACGCCCATCGCTTCGCTCTGAGCGTGCCACCCTACCCCTACAAAATCGGAAGTGGGTTCGGTTCGGGGGTTCGAATCGAGGAAAGATCGGATGCGTGGAAGCGGGCTTCCATGTACTCTGCAACCTGCTCTGCTGTCTCAAAGTACATTTCATAGACCGCGTCGTCGTCGAACTCACAATTGTCGGTCGAGTAGTCTCGGCAAATCTGAGGTCGCGTTTCGTAGATCCCACATCGATGGTCCGCTTGCAAATGCTTGCAATCGGTATGGACGAGCAAGTACCAGGTCTCATCTTCGATGAAGACAGAAGCCCGGTCGTGAAGAAGATACCATCGAACGAAATCAAGATCTTGCTGTGATTCCGGTGTATCGATCGGCATCGCGAAATAGCGGCAACACTTCGCGGTACAGTATGCGCAGAGAACCTCGCCGGTAGGAACCTCGTCACGTGTCGGTTTGCGACCATTGATCGTCTTTGCTGGAAGCAATTGAACGGGGGCAAAGGTCGCGCTGCTCATGGAAGATCTGCCTTCGATCGAGGAGTAAAGTCACAAGGGTAATACCGTCTGCCGCGATCGGGTGATCGCGGCAATTGCATATGATGGTTGTTGGGAGCCTGGGATGCAATGGTTCTTTGAAAAGGAGAGGTCGCGTTATTGGGTTGTTTGGTCGACGCGTAGGCGAGGCCCAAACATCCAAAACACTCCTTACTACCTCTGCCCATGCCCTGCTTCTCTGATCCTATGCGACAACTCGTCGCTGCTGGCGTAAAGTCGCGCAATCGAAGTGATGTGTGCCCGTTGCTTGGTCACCTCAAAGGAATCGTTCGATTCGATAAGTCCCAGATCATACGCTAGACGATCCGAATGCCCAGGGAGAACGACCCGCCAATCGAACGGGATTTTCCCGGGTCGCAACTTGTTGACATGCTGAACGATGTTCGTCGTGCAGTTATTGCTCAACGTATCGTAGTATTCGGGTTCACGCTGAAGCTTGTTCGCTCGTGCTAGCATATCGACCAGCAGGTTCTGCGCTTGGTCCGGAGTTGCTCGTCCGTGGTAAAGGTAGACCTCCACGTTCCGAACGTTGGTTCGAAGAGGGATCACATCCCGTTCGTCGGCAATCACATACATCAACTCAAATCGACTCGTCGCTCCTTTGAGGGGGGAATAAGACTCCCCTTCATCGAGCCTCGCCTCCACGGAGATCACGAAGTGCCTGCCATCCTTCAAACCAAAACTAAGCATCGTATGGGCCAGAAAAGTCATATCCTTGAACGGGACGACGATGAAGTCGACTTCATGGACATCCTGCAAACGGAATCGAAGGTCGTAGTGCCGCACATCGTAGTCCGTCTCGGTTCGATACCGACAGTTCCGAACGTTTCGAAGAACGATTTCGCTCCCGTCGAATTCTGCAAATGGAAGGATGGCGAGATCCGGTCTCCATAGCTTCGTCGAAGCCACCGGAGCTGGCCCCTTGAACTGGAAAAGATCTAAAAGCCGGCTGCCGGGGGAGCGCGTTGGCTCGGTAATGCGTCGGGCGCATCCTGAACCGAGAAGGCTCGTTACCGAGAGGAAGAAGACAAACGCAACAAAATTAAGGGTTGGTCCGGTATGAAACGATGACAAACGGAGAGTGGAGAGAGTTTCGAACTTCGCCGGATTTTCCACAAACAACTCTGTGTCCTCCGTGCCTCTGTGTTTCCAAAATCGAACCCTGCCGAAATCAACCGATTGCCAGCCCTTAAGTGTGCGCGGTATTAAGTAGGGACAATCGCAAATTTGATGGTATTGGGTCAAGAGTGGTATTGGGGCATGAGGAGTGTTTTTCCTTCACCGACGCGTAAGCGAGGCCCGAAAATCACAACCCGAAGCGTAAGCGAGGGACAGCGCTGGCAACCAAACATCCATCCAAGATCTCACAGCACGCCCTTCGTGCCTCAGGGACGTGCCACCCGACGCCTGAGATATTCACGACAAGGGCTACGTGCACTCGCAACGCAGTCCCTCGCTAACGCTTCGGGTTGTGATTTCCTGGCCTCACACTTCATTTCATCTTGACGCGGGGGCTGAAGATTATCTATCCATTCCGTATGGACCGCCATCTTCCTACGAACTTTGCATCGCGAATAGCCTCCTGTGCCTTCGGAGCACCGGGATACCATCGCGCGCATCTCGTTCTCCTTCTAGGGCTCGCGTTTCTCTCCGGTTGCCGCCGAGCTGCGTTCAATGAGTTCTATGTGGAGAATATGGCAAGCGAGATTCGAGCCCTTGAGGATCGGGTCTACGAATACGATTCCGCCTACTCTGCCCTAGAACTTGAAAACGAAGACCTGCGACAGGCTATCGCCGATCTGAGGGCCAAGCAACATCATCTTCGATCCAACGAATGGGGTGGAAACTCGCTTCGCCCACCTCCGATCGAATCGATTCCCAAATCTTCGAAATCATCCAAACCGAATAACAGCGTCGATATCGGTCCACTCGACGCCGAAGAAATCGATATCAGCCCCCGCCCAAGCACACCGAGGCGGTCCCCTCCCAGCACCGGAGGAAATCGATCCCTCTTAGAACCAAGCGCTGAACCAGCTGCACCTTTGGCTATTCCCAACGAAGAACCAGAGAAGGATCCTGGAGAACTCCTCCCACCTCCGACCATTCGTTCGTTCCCCAACAACGGGGACTCTGGACCTGCCAAACCACCCAATCCGAAAGAACTCGATTTAGACCTTGAGGTTCCTCAAGGTGCTATCCCTTCTCCCCTTCAGTCTTCTCTTCCATCTCTGACACCGGATGCTATTTCAAAGGGGAAGATTCTCCTGCCGATGGATGATCAAGTCGTCCCTGCCGCCGCGCAAGTCCTCATCAACAAACCACAAGTTGTCGATACCAAGATCGCCGAGATTGGGTTCCATGAAACCCTTTGCCGTGGCCATAATTTCGATGAAGCCCCCGGAGATGATGGTCTCTATCTAGTCATCGTTCCTCGCAATCGACGTGGCGAACCTTTGAACCAAATAGGGAAGCTGACGATCGTTGTCGAAGAAGAAGTAGGGGACCGTTCCCATCGCATCGCCGCTTGGGAGGTAACCCCTGAGGAGCTTCAAGAGTCCCTCGAACCGATCGGGGTTTCGCAAGGTTTTCACTTGAGCCTCCCCTGGGAAGATGTCGCCCCCTCGGGGACGCGTGTCCAAGTCTTCTTAAAGTATGTCCTCGACGACGGACGCTCCCTGGTCAATCGCAAAGATATTCAATTGCGAAAGCCTGGTTCAAGGCAAACCACCTGGACCCCTCGGTAGACGCGAAGCGTCCTCCCATCACAACCCGTGGCGTAAGCGAGGGATAGCGTCGCGAGTGCACGTAGCCCTTGTCAGGAATATCAGACGTCGGGTGGCACGTCCCTGAGGCACGAAGGGCGTGCTGCTAGACCTGGGATGGATGTCTGGTTGCCAGTGCTATCCCTCGCTTACGCCTCGGCCAAACAGCCTAAGGAACTGTCCTGAAATAACTTCCCGATTTGAACGGGCTTAGAGATCGCGGCGCACTTAAGATTTTGGCTCCCTTCGCCCCCTTTGGGGGAGAAGGGCTGGGGATGAGGGGGCAGCGGCTTAGTAAACGATTGTCTAGTTAGATCTCACTTCTACCCCTCACCCCCGGCCTGGCCTGATGAAAAGATATTTCCCCTGGAAT
>CAYMXM010000458.1:0-4600 GCA_964394065.1 uncultured Pirellula sp.
GCGGATTCTAGGATAATTGGCCAAAATCCGACTCATAGGCTAGATACTAGGGCGATACATCTTTGCCGGTGGTGTAAACCACCGGTAGTTAAGCAACACTTCCTCTTCAGCCCGGAGGGCGGCAAATCTGGATCTCGGGCCTCCAGGAAATCCAAATGTGTCGCCCTCCGGGCTTGCGGAAATATTGGTCTTTCTTTCCGGTGGTTTACACCACCGGCAAATATGTGCCGCCCTCCGGGCTAAGAGGATACCAAGCATCCGATTTCCTCAGGCCTTATCACTTAAGCCTTCTTTTCCGTCCCTTCCGTGTATTCCGTGGTTATCTAAAAGGTTTTAATCTAAACTACTTCCGGATGCTCCCACGGAGCTCGATACTCTCGGCGCATCAAACGCTGGGCTTCCGGATCACCCGTGATGGTCTGATTGGCTTCATCCCAACTCAGCGAACGCCCCAGCTCCATCGACATATTGGCTAGGATGCAAGCCGCCGTCGAGATATGCCCCTGCTCGATATCGGCAACCGGCTTCGAACGTTCCTGAATCGACTTGAGAAAATCGAGCATGTGAACCCGGATCGCAGGAGCGACGTGTTTCTCCAAATCCTTTTCGGTTTTGTCCTCGGGATACTCTTCAAGCTCCAGGACGACATCCCCATGAATCGCCTTTTGGCTCTTATTGCGTGGAGTGAAATCGAACTTCTGCACACTCATCTTCAATGTTCCGCGATCCCCGTACAACGTCGCCCCCCAAGGGTATTCCGGATCGGGAGCATCCCCCCAAGTACGATGGTTCCAAACGATATTGAGTTCGGGAAACTCGAAAGTCGCGGTTTGGGTATCTGGGATATTCGCCTTCGAGTTCTTGTCCATGTAGATTCCACCGTGGGAGGAAACCCGCGTCGGCCACCCAAGCCCCAGCTGCCAGCGGACCATATCGAGCATGTGAATGCACATATCACCGACGATACCGTTTCCGTATTCTTTGAACGCTCGCCAACGTCGTGGATGGCGTAGCTCGTTGTAAGGACGCATCGGCGCTGGTCCTGTCCACATTTCGTAATCCAAGTTTTCGGGTGGCGCCTTATCAGGTGGGTTCTCGCGAGCTCGCATGTGATAGTAACAATAGACCTCCGCATGCGAGACCTTTCCGAGAAGACCCGCATCGATGACCTCTTTCTTAGCTCGCATCAAATGCGGAGTGCTGCGACGTTGGGTTCCGACTTGGACCACCCGATTGTGCTTGCGAGCGGCCGCCAACATCGCTTGCCCTTCAACGATGTCGACGCTAATCGGCTTCTGCACGTAGACATCCGCTCCGTTCTGGATCGCCGCGATGGTTGGCAGCGCATGCCAATGATCAGGAGTCGCGACGAGAACGATGTCGAGATCCTTTTCGGCGAGCATCTTTCGGTAATCGGAAAAGAGGTTGGGTTTCTTTCCCTTCTGTTTTTCGGTAACCAATTCCCCAGCCTCTGCCAACATCTTCGAGTCGACATCGCAAAGGGAAACGACATCGACAGGTGCGACCTGCATCAATCGAAAAAGGTCGCACTTCCCATACCAGCCTGTTCCGATAAGCCCAACTCGCTTGCGAGGGGTATCGTCCATCCATGCAAAAGTTTCACGATACTGAGATAGGATGGCGGCGCTTGCAGCCGTCGCGTTTAGGAACGTTCGTCGATGCATGACGGTGAACCTCTTCTAGCATTGGAGTGGAGAGTCTTAAGGAGGTTATTATGGTAGCAGAAATTGGAAGCGAATCGGAGAACGAAACTTGCGCAAACCTAAATCCCCACAACACCAACTTTTTGACAGTCCAGGGCAAGCCCCAATGCCTAAGTTCGAGACGCCCTACCCGGGGGCTACCTTTCCTTGCCCTGCGGTCAAGGCTAAGGGCGAAGCCCCCTTCTTTCTCAAGTCTCAAGCCTCACCCCTCAAGCCTAATTAGAGATTCGTTCGATTCGTGGCTCATCTCCACTCGGTTGTTGTGTTACAAATTACCGAGCCCCCCTACTCACTCACTTGAGGAATCCTACCCTTGGACGCCAACCTCAAATCACCAAAACCAGTATCAAAGGAGGACGATGGCTTGTTGGTTGTACATGAACCTCTCGATATACTGCAGCAGTTGATTGCGATCCCCAGCGTGAATCCCATGGGTGTCGATGTCTCTGGCTCAGAGTATTACGAACATGGAGTTACCCATTGGCTGGTAGAGTTCTTTCGCCAGCTGGAGGTCCCCTACGAGATTCAGGAAGTCTCTAGCGGGCGATGCAACGTGGTTGCCAAGTTCGAAACAACCCCCGCTGCTCCGACCATTCTCTTCGATGCCCATCAAGATACGGTCCCAGTGGACGGGATGACGATTTCCCCTTTCGCTCCAGTGATCCAAGAGGGACGGGTCTATGGTCGCGGTGCGTGTGATGTCAAAGGGGGAATGGCTGCCATGCTGGCTGCGTTCTCAAAGCTCGTTCGCGAACGGCGCACCGATTGTGCGAACGTCGTTATGGCCTGCACTTGCGATGAAGAGTACACCGCAATGGGAGCCCGCTACCTGGCTCGACATTGGTCTCCAGGGGGATCGAGCGAATCGGTAGCAGCGACTCGTCCTGACTTTTGTGTTGTCGCGGAACCAACCGATCTAAACGTCGTCGTCGCTCACCGTGGTGTGCTCCGTTGGAAGATAGTGACTCATGGGATAGCTTGCCACAGCTCGCGCCCCCGCGAAGGTCACAATGCGATCTATGACATGGCGCAAGTGGTTTTCTTGCTTCAGCAGTATGCAGACCAATTGATGACGGAGATACCTGCACATCCTTTATGTGGAGGCCCCACTTTAAGCGTTGGAAAGATCTCAGGGGGGACGAGCGTGAATATCGTCCCCCACCAGTGTGAGATTGAAATCGATCGACGAACGATACCGGGGGAGAGTTCCGGGGCGGCGCTGCAGGATATCGAAGACTTCCTCCGGCAGCGGACATCGGTTAGTTTTGAGATGCTTCCTCCTTGGATCGTGGCCGATTCTTTATCGGACGATAACAATCGCTATCTGGCCGAGAAACTACTAGAACAGATCGCCTCCATCGTCGGACCACGCGAAAAGCTTGGGGCCTTTTACTGTACCAACGCGAGTTGTTTTGCAGTGATCGGCAACGTCCCTTCGGTCGTGTTTGGACCAGGTTCCATCGATCAGGCACATACCAAAGAGGAATGGCTTGAAGTGGCTCAGTTGCAGCAAGCAAGCGATATCTATTATCAGCTTTGTATCAACGCAAGAGACATGCGATGAAGTCCGCCAGTTCGATCACTTTGCTGGTGCTGCTCGTCTTCGCTATCGGCATCAACTACATCGACCGTGGGAGTCTTGCGATTGTCAAGACCGACATTGCTACGGAATTTCAACTGACCAATACTCAGTTGGGTCTGTTGTTCTCCGCCTTCTTTTGGAGCTATGCGTTATCGCAGATTTTCACCGGATGGCTCGTCGATCGGACCGATGTCAAGTGGCTCTATACGGTGGGGTTTGTGATCTGGTCGTTGGCAACGGTTGCTATGGCTGCTTCCACAAGCTTTGGCATGTTTTTGGTGCTGCGGCTTCTGCTGGGGGTGGGGGAGAGCGTTGCTTTCCCGGCAACCTCTCGGTTAATCGTTTTAAACTATCCTGAAGATCGCCGAGGCTTAGCCAATGCGTTTGTGGACGCCGCTTCGAAGCTTGGCCCTACGTTGGCCATGTTGCTGGGAGGTTTGCTGGTTGCCAGTATGGGTTGGCGAGCGTTATTTCTGGTGGTTGGTCTGGGAGGGATGTTGTGGTTGCCAGCTTGGCTGTGGCTTGTTCCTTCTCAGAAATCCGTTGAAGGGAAATCCTCCTCGCGAAGTTCGGTTCCGATCTCCGAGTTGGTCCAGCGGCAAGAATTCTGGGGGACCTGCGTCGGTTTCTTTTGTCTGGGCTACACATGGGCGTTTCTACTTTCCTGGTTACCAGCCTATCTAGAAGAGTCTCGCAACTTCTCGAAGGAATCGATGGCCATCTTCGGCTCCCTTCCGTTTCTAGCTATGGCTATCACCTCCCTCCTCGGGGGCTGGTTGTCGGATCGCTGGATTCGAGCCGGGGGATCGCCAACGCGGGTTCGAAAAGTATTTCTGATCGGTGGTCTCCTCTTGTGTGCTATACCGATGTTTGCCGCCGTCCTCAGCACCGATCATCGCGTTTGCATTCTGCTCCTCTGCGTGGCGTGCGCGTTCCTGGGATTCTACACCTCGAATGTATGGGCCGTTACGCAAACGCTGGCGGGCCCCAATGCGGCAGGTCAATGGACAGGATTGCAGAATGCGATCGGCAATGTTGGGAGCGCCCTTTCCCCCGCATTGACCGGCTGGTTCGTTCAAGAAACCGGTAGCTACTACACCGGGTTTGCAGCCGCTTCAGTGGTCCTCGTTGTTGGTGTGTTTTCCTACGTAGTACTTATCAGAAGAATCGCTCCGCTTCAGTGGCGCGAAGCTAGTTAGGGATATTTAGGCTCGTGTTAGAGCGGCTTAGATATCCGCTCCCCTCGCCCCGCTTCGGGGAGAGGGGCTGGGGGTGAGGGACTGCGTCGCGAGTG
>CAYMXM010000459.1:0-4580 GCA_964394065.1 uncultured Pirellula sp.
TGTGCTACGAGACCTTGCATTGGGCGTGTGATTACCAGTGCTGTCCCTCGCTAACGCTTCGGGTTGTTATTGCGTAACCTACCCGCCCTAACGAATCAGTGGTTCTCCACCGATTCCTTGTGATATTCCTGGTTGTCCAACGGTGTATTGATACGCATCAGGAGCCGGAATGGCTTCTCCACCATTGCCGTTCCCCTGCTGCTTCTGAAATTGGTTCATATAGTAGCTCCCAGTGCTCGGGTGCATCGACTTGTTCGGAACTGCTGGAACAACAGGATTGGGAAGGGGCGAGGAAACACCGATCGAAGGAATGCTTGCCGCGAGCGCCAAAGCGCTCGATTCCGACGGCACATTTGCGGTCGCTAGCTCCACTTGCGATTGTGACCCATTTGGAGAAATCGCCAGGGACGAATTCGGTTGAGCCATCGGGGTGGATGCGACCAAGGTCTTATCGGTGTAGCCCAACGAATTTGCAGTGAATGCGGCGACTTCGCCACCTCCATGGCTGACCCAATCTTGCCAAGCGAGTTGAAGCTTTCCGATGCGTGGATAGCCATAAACATTTTTGGTTGCGCCAACCCAATCGTCCTTCGCCAATCCTTCCTCAAGATACTGAATGAACTTCTTGGGACCACCTTGGGCGATCAAGAAACTCGAAAGGCTGTACCCTTGTGCGTAGAGGGGGAGGATGTCTTCGGGATAGTCCGTCAAGGTGAAAAGAATCGAGAAGGAAAGGCCTCGATTTTGTCGGAGGAATTGCACGAGCATTTCGTCATGCTTGCGACGTTCTGAATCGTGCTCAACCGTCGTGCACATCCCTTCATCCGCCCATCGAGGGACGTTTTTCCCTAGGGGGGCGAAGTGACTCGCAACGATCGTGTGGGTGATCTCATGAGGCAGGACGCTGTCGAGGATTCGCTCGCGCGTCCCCGTTACAGTCATTTGGAAATTGACCACCGCCCCCGCCGCAGGGACCAACGTATATTTGGTCTCACCACTCGCGGGACGGTTGGGGCCGTCTTGAACGACCAATGGACAAGGCTTCGACCAACGTGGCAGTTCGTGCCCCAACCAATGCATCGCTAGGCTCCTACGATTCGATTCTGCGGCTTCCCCGACTTGCTGCGCCCATTGGGGATGGTTCGCATAGACGACGAAGTTCGGAGTCGCATGGGTGTAGGTTCGTGCGACACGAACTTGCGCTTGAACGGCTGTGGTTTGGCAGAAGTTGGCGATCAAAAGGCCGATCGCTAATAAATAGGGGCGAAAGTGAGCAAAAGTGGCATCCATGCGAGTGCTCCCTGGAAACTCGTTGCGATAGTCTCTGCAGCCTTTCCCACATCCTTGTGGTTCCTGCTGCAACTGGGTATTTCCAACCGATCGAAACCGAGCCGATCGAAGGAATGGACGTGCGGGAGGGGGAGTCTAGGAAACGAACCTATTTGACCTCCAGTCCAATCTTTAATCAAAATCGAGAAAATCTTGAAAAGAGTTTCCGCCGCGAAGCGAGGCCCGAAAACCACAACCCGTGGCGTAAGCGAGGGATAGTACTGGCAACCGCGCATCCATTGCAAGAATCACAGCACGCCCTTCGTGCCTCAGGGACGTGCCACCCAACGCCTGAGATATATTCCCGACAAGGTCTACGTGCACTCGCGACGCTGTCTCTCGCTTACGCTTCGGGTTGTGATGGGGGACGCTTCGCGTCCACCCTCTTACCACCGATGCGTCAGGCCAGCGCAGGTCTGGGCTTTATTCGGAACAATCCTCACATCCTGCAAACCCATTTCGTTGCCGATCGATCCAGCCCTTTTTTCTCGCGGTTCGAATCTTCTCTTTAAGAAAAAAAACTACTGTTCCTCTGGACACTGTAGGTCTGCCTAGCTTTGAAAATGGGCGGATGCTTACCGAATCAATGAACTAGGACTAGGCACATCAATTCCAATGCGCATACGAAAACGTCAAGGAGGAAAACCACATCGGGAACGAAAACGAACAGGTGCTGCGATCGTCGAGTTTGCGGTATGCCTGCCCGTCTTTTTTATGATCTGCCTTGGAACTGTTGAAACCTGCCGCATGATGTATTTGCGGCAGTCTCTCAAAATCGCTGCATACGAATGCGCTCGGATCGCAATTGTCCCCGGAACAGCCGATAAAGACGTCAAAAATCAATGCGACGCCATCCTTCGAGGTAGGCGCATCAAAGGCTACAAGCTGAAAACAGAGCCATCTAGCGTCAAAGGGCTGAAGTATGGCGACTATTTCAAGGTATCGGTCGAAATGCCTGCGAAAAAGAACGCCATAGTTGGAACTTGGTTCTATCGAAACAAAACCCTTCGCGAATCTGTCACGATCCTAGTTGAATACTAATCGAAAGTAGACCAAGCATCTCACACCGTTCCCAATCCATACCATGAAAAACTCAAAACCTTCGGCTGATCGACTCCAACGCCTTCGAAAGCAACGAGCCCGTCAAGGCGCCATAGCGGCCCTCTTCGCTGCGTTCCTTCCCATAGCGATCATCATGGCCTGCTATGCTATCAACATCGTCTACATGGAACTTGTTCGAACGGAGTTGCAAATCACAATGGACTTGTCGACCCGCGCGGCTGGTCGAACGTTGGCGGTGACGGGAAGCACGACGCAGGCCACCGAGGCCGCCGAAGCCATCATGGCCAAGAACTCCTTTGGAAACAAGAAGCTGAACCTAGCTTCTTCCAAGATCGATTTTGGAGTATCTACCCGCAACTCCAAAGGTGCCCGCTTCGTCTTCGGGGATGGTCCAGACCCCAATGCGGTTCGGATCGCAGCGAACGGGAAAATGTCGGTCCCTCCCCTCTTTCCAACACTGGGTGTGCCCGTCAACTTCCGTCCCATCAAGACGGCGATTTGCACGCAAATCGAAATGGATATTGCTTTGGTGCTAGATCGATCAGGATCGATGGCTTTTCGAGCAAACGAACCCACGGGCTATATACCTTCGAATGCGCCACCAGGATGGAGATTTGGAATGCGGGTACCCAATGGAGCGCGGTGGCTGGATGCGAATGATGCAGTCCATCGATTTCTTGGACTCATGAACTCGACAAAACAGGATGAACTTATCTCGTTGAGTACCTACAACCATAAAGCATACCTAGATGTGCCACTCACTTCGAACTATCAAGAGATTGTTGCGAAGATGGAAAGCCACAGCGCGAAATACGAGGGTGGGGCGACAAACATAGGCGGCGGGATGAGAGCTGCGCTAGCCAGCATGGCGGACACGAAACGCGCGCGTCCATGGGCTGCTCGGGTCATGATCGTACTGACCGATGGAAACCATAACGAGGGGACCGATCCGATCCAAGTCGCCTATGAAGCTGCAGCCCAGAAAATAAACATATTCACGATAACCTTTTCTCAAGAAGCCGATCAGGATCGAATGAAGCAAGTCGCCGACATAGGATCGGGGCGGCATATTCATGCGGTTTCCGGCAAACAACTGATCCAAGCGTTTGAAGACATTGCTCGCTCGCTCCCAACCCTTATCACCTACTAGGGCGCTCCGTCATGATACGTTGCACAAAAGTCCAACATAAGCCGACCGACCGAGACGGTGCCGTGCTCGTAGAGTTTTCTATCGTTCTCCCTGTTGCCCTGCTCCTCTTTCTAGGTTTCCTGGAAATGAGCCGCGTTCTCCTGCTGCAACACAGCATCGATACTGCCGCTTACGAGGGAGCGCGTCACGCGATGGTTCCTGGCGCGAAAACCTCCGAAGCGATTGAGGCTGCATCCGAACTTTGCAAGAAAGCAGGGCTCAAGGAGTACAAGATCGAGGTGGAACCCGAAGTACTCTCGGATCTCACACCGTTCATTACTGTTCGCGTTTCCTTACCGGCCGACAAAAACGCCGTCGGTGGAAACCTGTACTTCAATAAGAAAAGGTTGGTCAGCAGCGTTACACTCATGTGCGAACGCCCCCCGATGGTCCAGCTGACAGGGATTCCTATCCTGCAGGAAATCGTCGATGAACTTCCAGAGGATCCGCCAGAACCGGAAGAGGAACCTGCCCCCACACCAGAACCCACACCAGAACCAGAACCTCAACCAGTACCTGAGGACAAGACGGAGTCGGAATCCGCCCCGGCGCCGGCAGAGGACCCCTCCCCGGCAGATCCGACTCCCTCGGATCCCACTCCACCTAGTCCTCCACCTCCACCAAAAGACCCGGAGCCCCAAGAACCCGCGATGCCGGTGTATAAGTACTAACGCCCTTTCAGGAAATGTTGAGAAGCATTTTTTCCCTGAAAAGTGCTTCTTGTCCGACCGGGGCTCGTCCCCGTCGGACACTGCTTTGGCGTCCTAGAACGCGTTGCGTTTTAAGATATCCGCTCCCCTCGCCCCTTTTAGGGGAGAGGGGCTGGGGGTGAGGGGTAGGAGTGTTAGAAACAATGGCCAAGTTTCTCGCTCGCTGCTGGTAACTCGAACGCTTCTGCGATCCCTCCGGGATCGTTGGAGCTTCATCACGATCCACCGGTGGTGACGCTGCGCTTACCACATACGCATGAACTTAAGAAATTGGCACGCTGAGGCCATCG
>CAYMXM010000460.1:0-4565 GCA_964394065.1 uncultured Pirellula sp.
AAGGCTTTGGTCGTTTGAACCTCTGGAGTCTTGCCATCGAGCAACGCCTTCACCGCGTCTTCAACGTGATGGGCCTTAGGGCCATCTTGCTTATCGTCAAACGCACCTTGATAAGCCACCTCTCCTTTCTCATTCAGAATGAAGACGTGGGGAGTGACCCGTGCGCCATACGCTCGGGCGGAATCTCCCGAAGCATCATAAGCATAGGGATAGGTGATCCCCTTTTTCTCAGCGTGCGCTTTCATCGACGCAATGTCCTCTCGCTCGTTGACATTGATCGCGATGAATTTCACATCCTTGCCACCGTACTTTTTTTGAAAATCGATGAACCGATCTTCATAGGCGAGCGCCACGGGGCAGCGGTCGCAGGTGAAGACGAGAACGGTCGCCTTCGCATCCTTGGCACTGGCTAGCGAGTAGTCTTTGCCATCAATTCCTTGCCCCTTGAAGTCAGGAGCTTTGGCTCCGATTTCGACATCAGCGACCGCAGGCGCCGCAATCCAAGCCACAAAAGAAGACACAACCAACAGACATAACCCAATAGGTCGACTCATTTTGCTTTCACCTTGTGAGATGAGGAGATATAAACCATTCGTTTCGAAACAGACATTCTAGGCGATTTTGGATGGTGACTGTACGTTGTAGGGAATGTATTTGTTCGGTTGATTTTTTCGCAATCATTTCCTACTCGTACTCAGCGCAAGCGATACTCCTATGACCCGTTCCTTTGGCATGCTACTCATTGGGGCTTGGCTCCTTTTGGTTTCTCTCCTCCTCCCGCTCCAATCAGTTCTTGCCCAGGAGAATAGTGGAGCGGCTTCCCGCCCAATCCCTATTCGATCGATCTCGGAAGTGATCGAAGGTTGGAGCCCGAACAAACAGCTTTTCGTTCGTGGATCGGTCGGAGTAGGGGAGCCACAGCTCCAAGAACTCGCCGTTTGGTTGCAACGAAACTCCCCCCATTGGCTCGTCGTCTTGATCGATGACGCCGCCCGGGAAACCTACTCCACTCCCACCCATCGCTACAACGGAGTCGACGCGGTCGAAGTCCTCTTAGGAAACCGACTCTCCAATGAAACCGACTTTGGGAAACTGCAACATCCCCTCACGGGAGAAGCCGACGGCGCTGTCATCGTCATGATGATAAAACAGCGACGAATCTCCTACTTCGCTTCCGACGCTCAAGACAATCGAAACCTTGGAGAGGCCAACTGGGTCGGGAACCTAGACCAACCAGCGATTCGCGCGATGAAAGCTGGAGGACGCGTGGTCGATGCGGTCAAGAACACGGTCCAGATGATCAACCAACGATTGGCGAACTCGATTCAACTCGAGAAGAATCAAGAGATCGCCGCGGCCCAAGCGCGCGAACGCGAGTTCAACCTCTTCCAAACCAGTTTGAAATCGATCGAAGAACAGGTCCAAGAGGTCCAGACCCATCGCGATCTTTTTCGTACCCAACATCCCAACGCGCAAGGTCCCCTCAGCAATCCTCCGATCTCCAATTGGGAAACCCGCATCGGCTCCCTTCGTTCCGGTGCAACGCTCGAGAACGCGCGCTCCCGACGCCCCGATCTCGATTCGGTTCGTACCGAGATCGAAGACTACCTGCATGGCTACGTCTCCGTAGAAGGACTTGAAGAACGAATCGCACAGCTCACTGCACCGGTCGCTCGTTTGCGAGAGTCCAACGATCCTTCGATCCTACCAACCCTTTCGGCGATCGAACGCGAAATCATCGAAGCGAGAAATGCAGCTCAAGAAGGACGCTTCGAGGTCGACCAACACATCGCCACAATCGGCACCCTCGTCCAGGAGGGGACCGAGTCACTCGATCGGAGTATCTACGTTCAAGAACTAACGGCGAGCATCTGGAAATGGGTCATTCGGATCACTCTCGGAATCGTCGCGGCGATCCTTGCTGCCTTCGCATGGCTCCTCAGCATATTTCGAAAGCGTCGAAATGAGATCAAGGCCAAAGCTGAGAAGGAGCTTGCGATCCGCGAAGAGTCGATTCAACTGGAAAGCAACCAGATTAACCAGCTCTTCACCCGAACCACCGATATTTTGGGGTCGCGTGATCGGATCGAAAAACGAGGCTATGAAGGAATCACGAAAGAGGTCGCACTCCAAGTCCTCGACAACGTAGACCGCCTCCTCATCCTCGCGCGCGAGATGCGACGGGTCCTCGATATCGCGCGCAATACGATCCACCCGACTTCTCTTTGGGCAAGATTGAGAAACAGTTTTAGTGGTGAAAGTTATGCGGAGGGAATGGCCCTTCTCAACGGAAGACCTTTGAAGTTCAACGAAGCGCACGGACTTCCTCGCATTTTTCGTGAACAAAGAAACGAACGCCTTCCTGCGAACTCGGAGGGGGATGTGGAGATTAGCTTCGAGCAAGCGTTTGAGGTCTTTCACGATCTCGGCCGAACGACGAAGGGGCTTCTCGATAGGCTTGAGGTTGCATTGCCTGGAGCGCAAGACCTTCTTACGCAATCCCAAGACCAGCTCGCCGCGCTTGCTTCTCAAGATCACGATCTCGCTGACACGACCTCTACCGGTATCGACTGGTCCCTTGATGTATTTCTCGACAACGTTGTGCCGCAGATCTCCGAGAAGATTCAAGAGGCTGAAGCCAAAGGGCTCTTTGATGCGATCGATGTTTATGAAGAGAAACTTCCTCGCGTTCAAACCCTTCTCACATCGGTCCGACAACTCATAGATCGATTGGCGACGGCGAAGAACGAGCTTTATCCTCGCGCGATCGAGCATTCGAGCGCCTTGACCGCCCTGGGTTTCGACACCGGTTGGATTCAAGAAGAGTTTCAAAAGATCGTTCAACGCTATGATCGGGACTTGAGTCCTTACACGGGATCTGCCGTTTGGAGCGACTCCTTCCGAGATGCTCTCGCAAAGGAAGGTGATTTCGAGGAGTTGACCGGTCGGGTGGAACGATTGGGAACAATTGCGAACCGCCTTCATACCGAGATCGATTCCCGCGTCGAAGCGCTTCGGCAACAGAATCGAGAAGCGAAGCAGGAGATCGCGAACCAATTGAACCTTGCGATCGATCAGATTCAATTTGGAAAAGAGGTTTCCACCACGGAACGGTTAGCCCAAGCGGCTTCCGATTTCGGACTTGCGAAGAAACTGATCGTCAAAGGGGATGCGGCAGCGGCCGAGAGTGTCGTCGCACAAGGGATCGGGAAGTTGGATCGGGTCGCCGAGTCGATCGCGATCGGCAAATCGATCAGCACCCAGTTTCCCACCAAAGCCAGGAAGCTCTCCGAACAAGTCCGTGGCCAGACCGATCGTTGGAAGAAGGAGCGGGATGAGTTGCAAAGAGTTCAAACTCGCTTTGACGCGCGATCTCTCCGTTTCCGCATCCCCGAGGAGTCGAAGTTAGAACTTGCGCGAGCGCGGAACCTCGACGATGTCCTTGCGATTGCCGAACGAAAACTTTCGCAGGGAACGAAGCTGATCGAGGAAGGGGATACCCATTTTCGGGCTGGCAAGTTGATCCTCGCTTCCGAAGCCTTGCAGAGAGGGGAGGAGGTCTATGAAGAGGGAGCTGGAGCGATGAACTTCATGGATGAGTTTGTTGTGCAGTTAGAGAAGCAGGTCGAATGGAACGAGAAGAAACATAGCGAGCTCGTGAAATGGCTAGAGGTTTTGGAGAGCACGCAGACCGATGCCCAAGCGAGCCGGTCGACCCTCGAAGCGATGCAATCCGCGACGCGAGCTGCTCGTCGATCGTTGAACGAAGGAGTTCATACAACACCGTTGAATCCCGTCGAGAGAGCAAAGGGGCTTGAGGAAATAGAGGACCGGCTCCGCCACCTGCAAGCGAAGATCGTTGCGGACCGGCAAGCTTATGCGGAAGCGGCGCGCGCGGTTCAAGGGGCGAAGGGGCAATGGGATGTTGCCTGGGGGTTGGTGCAACGATCGCAGCAGGATGGGATTCCCGATAGCCGCGCGACTACGAAGTCTAACGAAAGGATCGGAGCGTTGAGGTCTGAAGTCGATCGATTGGGGAAATCGATTGGGGAGGCTCACGGAGACTGGAAGAGGCTCGATCAGGAAGCCTATCGATTGCAATCCAACATCGATAGCGTTGCTAAACAGTTAGCTAGCGAGTTGCAAGATGCCGAACGAGTCTATCAAGTCTTCCAAGCTGCTTCTCAAGAGGTCTTCAACGCAGAGAATTGGATCGGCAAGTATGGGGCACGGGTGGCAGTCCATGACGGGATCCATGCGATCGAGCGGGCGAGGCGAGCCTTGCAACACGGCGAATACCGCCAAGTACTCGAGCATAGTCAATCGGCGAGCGAGCTGGCTCAAATTGCTATCAAGAATGCAGAGCGGAACGAGAAGCGGCTTGAGATGGAGCGTCGAGCGAAGGAAGAGAAGCGTCGTCGCAATCGACGCCCACCCTCGTCACCGTTCGGTGGAGGTTCGGGAGGAGGCTTCTGGCCCACCGTTATCATCGGGGGTGATTGGGGAAGCTCCTCCAGCTCCTCCGATTCCTGGTTCGGCGGAGGTGGCGGTGGCGGTTGGTCCGG
>CAYMXM010000461.1:0-4554 GCA_964394065.1 uncultured Pirellula sp.
GGGCTACGTGCACTCGCGACGCTGTCCCTCGCTTACGCCACGGGTTGTGATGGGTAGACGCTTCGCGTCCACCCATTACCACCGATGCGTCAGGCTAGGTTGGGGGTGAGGAATAGATGTGCTCGAAACATTGGCGAAGCCCTCTTCTACCTCAACGCTCACCCCTTACCCCTTACCGATTCGCTGCGTAGAGTTCGGCGTAGGTTAAGGACCATTGCTCGACCAGTTCGAGAAAGCGATCGATGTCGGCTTCGCCGAGGGGTTGATAGAAGCTGCGGGTGAGTAGCTCGCGGTTTGCGATCGTCCCTTTTGCCTGCAGGTCCAAGACATAGAACTCGTTGAGCGGTCGAACCGCCATTTCAAATCGGCTGTATCGATTCGAGCGTTGCCCGCGAACGATGTTGAGATCGTCTCGCATGCATGCGGCTCCCCAACCAGCGTCCCCGAAGACGGTTTGAAAACGAAACCCCGGAAAGAGATCGATCACCTTGCGGATCACTTGCTCGATCTTATCCGATAGAACCAAGCGATACTTGCTGTGCAATCCTTTCAGGACTTCAAGCTCCCCCTTCTTTCGCTCCGCTTCCGAAAGAGAATAGCTCGCGCGGTTTGCGCCGCGCGCGGCAGCTTGTTTAAGTCGTTCTTCAAAATCGCTCATGGGCTCTTCCGACGTTACGCGACCGGAGCGTTGGGTGTATCGTTGGATTGACCATCGGTGGCTTGGGATTCCGAAGAAACATTTACGTTCCCTTCGCCTGCTGGCCTCTGTGAACCCGTCGCAGACGCCGAATCAGCTGGTGCAACCTCGGGACTCACTCCTCCTTCCGGCACGATCTCCGGCTCCGGCTTGGTCTTTTTCATAAACTGCATGAGGTCGGAGAAGGAACGGAGAGGCTCTTTCCCTTGCTGCATCGCGTCGGTGATCGGAGTGATGGGTTTGGGAGGATCGACCCGTACCGGGCGACGTGGAGCGTTGCTCTGTTGCGAATCCCGATCTCGGTCCCGTCCCCGTCCTCGGTCGTTTCGGTTTCGATCGTTACCACCTCGTCCAGGGCCTCTCCCTCGGTCATTCCGATCGTTCCGCCCAGCACCGCGCGGCGCTCCGCGATCATTTCCAGCGGCGCGATCTCCTCCACTGGCGCGATCACCTCCACTGGAGCGTTCATTTCCTCCAGCCCGTTCATGCCCGCCTGCTCGATCGCCACGCCCTTGCGGTCGCCGCTCCCCGCCACCTCGACGCTCGTCTTGGCGATGTTCGCCACTCGTCGGCGTTTCTCTCTTTTGCGTCCCCGGAGGAATCGCGGTGAGGGCTACTCGCTTTCGCTTCTCGTCGATGTTGATCACCCAAACGGTGAGCAAATCCCCCATCTGTACGTACTGATGGGGATCTTCGACATAGTTCGGTGTGATGCGGCTTATGTGAATTAATCCACTGCAATCAGGACCGAGATCGACGAAGACGCCGAAGTCGGTAACACCCACGACCAAGGCTTGAACCATGTCCCCCTGCTTGAGGGTATCGAGCTTCGGGAACTTGCTGGCGAGGGGAACCGGGAATTGATACTCACGGTCGTCGTCAAACGGAGAGTGCAAGCTGTTCGCAACCCGTCGCATCTTCTCTCGGCCAACTTGCCAACTCCGAGCCAACCGTTCGACATCAATCGAGAGCTCTGTTCTTTCGCGAGGTTTCGCTTCCAACGGAGGAAGATTCGATGCAACCGCTGCTGTAATTTCTTCCGCTGGAGCAGCTTCTGCAACAGCTTCACCGCTCGCTTCATCGGCGGAGGTCGTGGCCTCGTCGGCGGAAGCTGTGGCTTCAACGGGTTCGTTCTCCGAAGATTCGGCAGCAGCTTCCCCCGCCTCAGGTGCAGCCTCTGGTTCGGATGCTTCGGTGGTCACGTTCTCGGCAGCAACCTCGGCTGGGGCTTCCAGGGAAACCTCTTCGGTCGAGCCAACGGTTTCCGAGGTTTCCTGCAACTCAGGGGCGAACTCCGACTCGACGGGGGCCTGATCTGAATCGCCATCCGCTCCTGATTCCAGCTCTAAAGAGGCCCCGAACTCGGAAGCCTTATTCGCGACTTGCGCGTCTGCGGCAGCGTTGACCGCTTCGAGAGCTTGGTAATCAGGCTTGGTCCAACCTTCGGGGGCTGCCTGTGGAGTAGGAAGCCCCGCATGTTCGACTAAACGAGCGGCGAGCCGATAGTCGTCTGGGTGGATCGTCGTTGCATCGAGAGAGTTGTCGCTTTGGTAAACTCGCAAGAATCCGATCGCTTGCCTAGCTTGATTCTCGGAGAGATACTCCTTCAGAACCGCCAGGAGGGACTCTCGATTGGTGATCCGATCCTCGCGGCAGGCTTGCGCAACCCCCTTGGCTGCGGCGAGCGTCATGCCAGGAGCACGCTGCAAAACTTCAGGTTCCGTTCGGAAGACGTCGAGTCCCGATCGGGAGATCGCGGAGGAGACGGCGTCCCGAAGGGCGAGTTCCAATTCGGCTTGCGGAAGCTCTCGTTGGTAGGAGCCGAGTCGAAGCCGGGATGGATCGACCTTGAGAATCTGCTTCAGCGGGTCTTGCAGTCGACGGGCCAACCAAACGGCTGCCCGATGCCGACGGGAAATGTTGGGGAGTTCAACCAAGCAAATGCGGGAGTTGCAATAACCATCCGCGCCGGCTCGGTCCACCATGGTCCAGTAGAGGGACCCTTCGCTCGACTGGCGAAGGAGTTCGGCGATCGGCTGCACCAAATAGCGCCGAGCCGGACCGTTCGAAAGAGAGACCAACGTGACCCGGTGCTCATGAACCCAGGTTCCGAGCGTAACCACGTTTTGGGCAACGATATCGGCACGGTTACTGTTGCATGGGATTTCGCCGGTGAAAACGATGTTTCCTTCGGCGTCGACAATCGCGGCGGCTGCCATCTTCGGACCGATGGCATCGATCATCAAAATGCGGTGCCCGTGAATCGGACGTTGGAGCAACGAAGCTTGCAGGTGCGAAACCGCCGATTCGGTCAGCTCCTCGTTGGCGTACTCTTCGAGAATAGCCATAACATCTTGATGCACCCGAGGAAGCAAGAAACTTCCCAGGGCCGCTTCGGAGACTTCGAGCAAGAACGAATGCATCGGGTGCCGTCCTGGAGAGAGGGCTTCCCGGCACAACTGCAACAGGGGCTTCTTGTCGTAATCGATGTTGAGCTGGATGATCTGGGAACGCAACCCGCGCGCCAGCATCAGAATCTGATAGGGAGTAATGCTTCCGATCGGCTTCTTGAGACGCGCGTACGACTCAAGGATACTTCGGAGCCAACGTCGTCGACGCTGACGAGGAGAAAGCTGCTTCTCCGATAAGCTCTTCGTCTTGATCGGCTTCGCGGGTTTCTTTCCTTGGTTGAATTCGGCGATCAGGGGAGCGACGGTACTATCTGGGAGCGGAGTTTCGGTCGCTGCCGAGTTTTCGTTCGCTTCGGTGACAGGCCCTGCTTCAGAACCGTCTGCATGAGTAGCCTCTTCGCTACTCATTCCCTCTCCTTCTTGAGCCCCTTCGACTTGCTCTTCAGCCGCTTCAGCGGTTTCTGGCCGGGAGGTTGCGGCTGGCTCTTCCGGATGCTCCTCTGTGGAATGCTCGTCCTCGTGATGTCCTTCGGTCGAGATTCCACCCGAATCTTCGGAGGCCTCAGCTCGCTTCTCGGCGTCGCTCCCTTTAGGAGGTTCCGGGAGGACTTTTACCGAAGCGACCCCTCGAGCGAGGACATACTGCTGCAGCTCGCGCATCAAGCGGAGATCTTCGCTCAACATGTGAGTCAACCAGAGCTTCGTTTGCTCGATCGTCTCTTCGACTTGGTCGGCGGGAACCCCCGTCGTTTCCATCACCCAACTACTGAAATCGGCGGGGCGTTCCCCTTGGAAAGTCAAGATTGCTTGGCCGAGCGTTTGGGCAACTGGCGTTTTCTCGGCGACCGTCTTGGAGCTTTTCCGAGAACGAATATGGCGAAGGGTCGTATCGATCTCAGCGATCGAGCTCGCATGCTGGACGACATCGATAATCGCTTCGGTGGAGATAGCCTCTTTGTCGAGCGATTCTAAGATCGTCGCGCGATGCGATTCCAAGTTCTCAAACTGCTGAATCGTTCGCTTAAGGGTCGAGAGAGTTGGCTCGTCGATATTACCAAGCTCATCGGGCCGATAATTCGCGAGATAATTCGGCTCGTAACCTTGAAGAAGGAGTTCGCAGGGGAAACGGAGTTGGTCTTCCGGACGGCGCACGCGGCGCGCGATCTCATGGAGGTTTTTCATAAAGTCGCAGTCAATTGACGTTATCTCGAATTACCGCAACGGCTTGTGCGGGCAGAATGGGGGTGTAACGCTGCAGGATGGGAATCTATGGGAACCCCCTGCAGTTGTCAAGCTTTGGTGCGAAATCGTGACTCGCTGCGTAGCGGCCCCATCAGCCTGGCCTGATGCATCGGTGGTAAAGGACCAGTGCAAGGGTGGTAACCAGTGCGAGGGTGGCACGCTCAGAGCGAAGCGATGGGCGTGGAGGACTTCTCGGAACATTGG
>CAYMXM010000462.1:0-4546 GCA_964394065.1 uncultured Pirellula sp.
CGGCCCCTCTCCCCGAAGCGGGGCGAGGGGAGCAGATTCTTAATGCGCAGCGCGTGCTAGGACGCCAAAGCGGCGTCCGACGGGGACGAGCCCCGGTCGGACGATAACACCGGCTGTGGAATAAAAATGGCTGCACGAAAGCCCATGTCAACACCAGCTTTTTGACAGTTCCTGCTAAAGACTACCCAACAAAAAAACCTCAAGGTAAATACCTTGAGGTTTGAGAGTTCGTTCGATCGTCGAGGTCGACCATGAAGTCCTTACGGACGCGGGATGTTGATTCCCATGTTCGCTTCTTCCTCTTCAGGGATGATGATCCGAGGTGTTACCGTCATCATCAGGGTCGTCGTTTCGCGACCGATCGCATCGTTCTTGAAGAGTCGATTCAAGTAAGGAATCTTGCTCAGGATTGGTGTTCCCCGCTCGACGCGACCTTCACGAAGTCGTTTGATACCACCCATGAGGATCGTTCCACCGTCGGGTACGTTCACGGTAGTTCCGATCGACGTCTGTCCGACGGTCGGTTGCTGAACCGTGGTACCTTCGATGATATCTTCTTCCTCATCGGTTTGAGATGGGGTTCCGTTCGGGTTCAAGATGCTGGAATCTCGCCGCGAGGTTCGTCGGCCTTGGAAGGTAAACTGACGATCAGGTGCCTCGATTCGGGTGAATTGAGGGTTGAGGGTCATCCGAACAAAACGCTTGTCTTGCGATACGACCGACTGGACGCTGAGTTGGGTTCCTTCTCGCAGGACCACAACCACAGGGCGTTGTGCCACTGCAAAGTCTCCGACGACCGGGTCGTACGAGACCACGAATGGTCGTTCAGCAAAGTCGGCGATATTCGCCATCTGCCCATCGAACATCGTCACCTTCGGAGCGTTCAACACGTTTTGGCGACTGTTCCCCTGCGTTGCTTCCAAGAAGAAGAAGAGTTCCAGGTCGCTCAAGATCGCAACACCGAACGAGGTTAGCGAGTTGGGATCGTAGTTACCGAAGTTAGGTGTAACGCTAAAGTTGTTCCCCAGATTGAAATCCAAATCGGAGGTGAACTGAGGACCAGCGGCTCCAACTCCGGAGGCAAGCCCCACGGCGACGCTAGGTCCACCATCATCGGTCGGCAACCTCGATGCGTTGTCACTGATCTTCATGTCGAAATCGACACCGATTCGCTCGAAGAACGTATCTTGCAACTGGATGAACCGTACTTCAATCGTAACTTGCAATTCTTGGAGTGCGCGGAGACTCTTGAGGAGGTCTGCGATCCCTTCATGGGTCTCTTGCGGTGCAGTCACGATGAGGGACAACCCCTGCATGAATGGAACCGCATTGGAGGTACCACCGTTGTCGATCCAGTTGTCCGGGGTCACCGTGCTTTGGATCAGGGCGATCAACATCATAAAGTCCTGAATGGAGGCTCCTCCCAACCCAGGGCCGCTACCGTTGTAGCTACTCCGCATGGTGTCGGACACCGGAAGCCCAAATCGAGACGACATCTCGCGATAGGCGGAGGGAGATGCGATCTGCGAAAGAATTTCGGAGTTCGGATCCACACTCGCAATGCGGTTGGTAGGCATTCCCATTCCGTTCGAATCGACATAGGCCGATGCGATGTTGGTCTGCGCCTGATACGCAGCCTGCAAAGCTCCCGCCATCCCGGTACTGTTATCCGACGTGAAATTCGGAATCGGAAGGATGAGATCCTTAACGTTGTAAGGTTTCTGATACAACTCGTGTCGAGTATAGCGTCGACTTTGAATCGTCAACGTTTCGTTCTTCACGGTATACGTAAGGCCGAGCGACTCTAGAACTTGGTTCAGTGCACTCTTCAGCTGGATTGAGTTTCCGTTCAAGTTGAGTGAAACGGGCTGGTCTCGAGTGATCCCTTCTTCTTGGATCGACTTGTCGTCGATGTAGACCGGGATCCCGAACATCTCGCTGATCGTGTTCATCACATCGTTGAGAGGTCGACGATCAAAGCTCGCCGAGAAGGGTTCGGTGAGAGCATCACGAATTCGCTTCTCGGATGGGAGCATCCGTCCATCGTCGGAACCACCCAATCGCTTTTGTGTCAACCGTGACCACGTTTCCGCGTTGGGGAACGAGAACGGTTTGTTGTCGTCCGATGGAATCGCTGCGATATCGACGTTGTTCATCATCCGAGTAAAGCCCTCGGCTTTGTCAGCTCGAATGAGTTCGTACTCTTCGTATCGGGCTTGAATTTGAGACTTCGCTAGCATGACTGCTGCAATTTCCGAACCTGGTTTCAGCTCGCCAACGCGCTTCGCCAACTCGGTCGCTTCGGGAAATCGACGTTGATCGATGAGATCGTTGTACTGATCCACCAGCGTCTGCACTTGAGCATCGACCTTTGCCTGCGTCGCGGCTTCGACCTGCATTCGGTTCTCGATTTGGCGATTCCGTTGGTCTAGCTCAATGGAAACGCGGTTCTGTTCGACCCAGGCTTCGATATGGCTCGAGACTCGATCGATCGTGGTCAACAAGGTCTTGCGATAGGAACTATCGTTGTCGGATTGTGCGATTCGCTGACGAAGGTTTCGAAGTTTGTCGAGTGCCTCGAGAGGTTGATTCGCTTGCGCCAATCGCTCCGCATCGGCGATCTCCCCGGTGACTTCGGAGAACAATCGCTGCCTTTGCGCCTGAAGCTCTCGCTCCTCAGCGGTGAGCGCTGCGACGCTCTCCGGTGATCCCGAACTCGGCTGCATAATCTGAAGCGCCGCTAGCTTGTCTTTGAGTTGTGCGAGGGTCGGCGAGTCGAGTTCGTCTCGCTTATGCCAAGCCGCTTTGAACTTTGCGAGCGCCCCGTTTTTGTCCCCTCCCGAAAGAGCACTGAGCCCTTGTTGATAGAGGTCGTTCCCCGTTTCCGCTTCGTCATAGCTGGAGAGAACTCCGCTCGCGGGGGCAACTTTGGAGCTGTCCTTTTGAGGTTGGTAGACTCCTGATTGAACGCTGCTCGTAGTTCCTTCCGCCATGTTGGCGTTCTGAACACCGGTGGAGACGGGAACCGTGGCAGATGCAGGGACAACATTGGCACCGGGAGCACCGCTGCTTCCGGCAATCAACGCTTCCCGTCCGCGGATCGCTAGTTCGACTTCCCAAGGACGCATTTGCCCAGAGGCAAACTCTCCGTCGGGAACATTCAACGCTTTCGCTTGATTGATCAGTTGTCGCGCGGTGGTAACGTCACCCTTGTCGAGTGCCAGCTTGGCCTGCGCGGTAAATGCTACTGCCTTGTCTCTATTCGGATTCGGCGCGGCTGCTTGAGCACCGGCCGGGATTCCTGGAAGAGGGGGGAGAGTAGACGGTGGAGCCGCTGCTGGAGCAGGACTCCCTGGTCGCATCGGATTGCTTGCGACAGCTCCGTTCACCTCTTTCAAGGCGGCTTCGATAGAAGCGACAGTGACACCCTTCGACATGAACTCTTTGCGAGCGTTGATCAGCTCAGCACTCCATTCATTCGTCGCGGGGCCCGCCAAGTGAGCTTGTGCAAGAGCTTTAACAGCTGCATCGTTTCGCCCCTCGGTCAGCGCCTTGCGAGCCTCTGCCAACAACTCTTTCGCTTTCGCGACCGAGTCACCGCTGGCGGGGGCTGCAACAGGTGCTGCGGGGGCTGACGCGGCAGCCGGAAGCAGGGGTGGCAGAGTCGAGCCTGCTGGACTCTGCGCGTGAACCGTCGATGTTGGAACCATGGATGTGGTGAGTCCCACAAGCAATGGTACATAGACGGGCGAGGTCGCCGCTGACAAGGCGGTCAATAGCCGTAATGTCCGTAGAGGATTGAGGTGTTTCAACGCGACACTCCTTTATCGCTTCTGATTAGTCCAATAAACGCTCGTCTGGTATCGACAGTCCACTCGGGAGTTTTGCCCACCAACTCTTATCCTTAAAAGCTGGAGGGCTTCCCGTCCCAGGGACGTTTGGCGCGTAACACAAACAGGGGAATAAGCGTTACGAGCCAACCACGTCAATACCACTTTTGTATTCCGGTCTCTTTTTTTCCGAAATTCAATTTGGGAGGGTTTTGGGTGGCACGTCCCCCCCATCACAACCCGACGCGTTAGCGAGGGATAGCGTCGCGAGTGAACGTAGGCCTTGTCGGGATTATCTCAAGGTGCCGGGTGGCACGTCCCTGAGGCGCGAAGGGCGTGCGATGAGACCTGGGATGGATGCTTGGTTACCCGTGCTATCCCTCGCTTACGCCACGGGTTGTGATTTTTGTTACTTCTCCACCCCCATCACAACCCGACGCGTTAGCGAAGGATAGCGTCGCGAGTGAACGTAGGCCTTGCCGGGAATATCTCAAGGTGCCGGGCGGCACACCCCTGAGGCACGAAGGGCGTGCGATGAGGCCTGGGATGGATGCTTGGTTGCCAGCGCTGTCCCTCGCTTACGCCACGGGTTGTGATTTTTTGCGTAAGCCCACCCTAACGAATCAGTGGTTCTCCACCGATTCCTTGTGACGTTCCTGGCTGTCCAACGGTGTATTGATACGCATCAGGAGCCGGAATGGCTTCTCCACCATTGC
>CAYMXM010000463.1:0-4525 GCA_964394065.1 uncultured Pirellula sp.
GATTCGGTTATTGACCCAAAATAAGACCGTCGCTCCGGGCTCCAGAAGGGAACATCCTAATGAAGTGCAATCGCCACTAATTTTGGGAACAAAACTTGCGCAAAGCCAATCCCTCACAATACCAACCTTTTGACAACCCAGCGCTGTCCCTCGCTTACGCCACGGGTTGTGATGGAGGGACGCTTCGCGTCCACCTACACCATGGCTCGGGCGTTTCGCCCGAGCTATGCCGAGGAAACTTGAGAAAAAATATTTCAGGTCGTTACGACCTGAAATCGGTGTTAATGGTGGTCTATCGAAAGAATATGGCCGACAAGAAACCATACTCCGAAGAAGACGGACGCCATCATCGTGCTCAGCAGTTCAATAGACATAGTGGTCGGACCTCTCTAAATAAGCGTTCGAGAAACCGCCATCCTTCGGCTATCTGTCCACAACGGTAGCGGACAGTTCGCGTTCATGCGATTTCTCGACTTCGACCAATTCTCTACGATTCCTTAAAGATTTTCATCTCGCCTGCATTTCTTACCTGATCGATAAGAACGTTACGGGATTCGTGGGTGCCAGCTACACTTTCGGTGTGTTCCGTGGTCGCTTTGAGTGCGAAGGTGGTTGTCGCACCTAAGAGGGCTAAACTCATTAAAACCGATCTAACCTGGGTGCAAAAGGAATGCTCCGTAAGAGGTCCGGTTTTCAATCGCGAAGCGATGGCAGCCCATAGCCGTGGGCGTAAGCCCACGGGATCCGAACCAATCAGCTTCTTGAGCCGCGAATGCGGCGGCAGCACCCTCGAATTGGTTCGATGCTGCCGCCGCATTCGCGGCTCAAAACCATGTGGACCGGGCAACCGCGGGCTCACGCCCGCGGCTATGGGCTGCCATCGCTACGCGATTCCAAACCAAGATCATCGCTTTGCGATTCAACGATCTGAAACCTACTTTAACAGCTGTGCGCCAGGCCCCCTTGGGCATCTCCTGCTCTGAGGGCGAGAGATCGACCCTCCCCAAAGGGGAGGGTTACGTCAATTCCCCGGGGAAAAATGCTTCACCGCGTTGCCTACCCGGGGCTACCTTTCCTTGACTTACGGTCAATGCTAAGGGCGAAGCCCTCCGTCTTCCTCAAGTCTCAAGCCTCACTCCTCAAGCCTGCTCAGCCCCTTGTTTGCGAAGCTTGCTGTGTCGGTATCCGTAGCAGAAGTAGACAACCAACCCCAGGGCGAGCCATAGGATCAGTCGCAGCCAGTTCTCACCAGGGAGAGAGAGCATCAACGTTACACAAAGGATGATCCCCGCCGCTGGAAACCAAGGCGAAAAGGGGCATCGGAAAGGACGGTGGCGATGGGGATCGGTGTAACGGAGAACGAGAACCGAACCACAGACGACGGAGAAGGCAAAGAGGGTCCCGATGCTAACCAACTCCGCCAAGATGTTGAGTGGCAGAAGACTCGACGCAACCGCGACAACCAAGCCAGTCAGCAAAGTCGATTTGTGCGGGGTGCGGAACGTTGGGTGAATCGCACCGAAGAAACTTTTCGGCATCAACCCGTCGCGAGCCATCGCCAGGAAGATCCGTGGCTGAGCCATCATCATAACGAGGAGAACCGAAGTGATCCCCGCGATCGCTCCAATGGTAACTAAGAACTGAGCGAACTTGAGTCCGGCGACTTGAAACGCAGAAGCGATCGGGGCATGAACATCGATTTCGGCGTAGGGGACCATACCGGTGAGCACCCCCGCGACCAAAACGTAAAGGATGGTGCAGATGACCAAGGAACCGATAATCCCAATCGGAAGGTCTCGCTTCGGATTCTTCGCTTCCTCCGCTTGCGTCGACACGGCATCGAATCCTAGATAGGCAAAGACTACCAGAGCGGCCCCCGCTAACATTCCTTTCTCAGACCAACCGAAAATGGGTTGGCCGAAGAGGGTGACTCCACCGTAACCATAGGGAGCGAAGTTGTCGGTCCAGTTCGCATAGTTGACGTAGCGGAACCCAGCGACGATGACGAAGAGGATTACCGCGACCTTGATCACAACCATCAAGGCGTTGGTAAAGGCGCTCTCCTTCACCCCCCGCACGAGAACCGTCGTGACCACGGCGGTGATCAGCACGGCGAGCAAGTCGAAGTAATAGCCGGTCATCATAAAACTCCGTGCCCCTAACTCAACCGTCTCTCCGGAAGCGAGGGTCGTTTTGCTCGCCTCCAGCGAGGAGTTGTAATCGAAAGGGGCTCCCCCAAAGTTCCTGAGGAACCCTCCCGGGGTGAAGCCTGAGAACTGGACCTGCTCCAGTAACTTCCTGATATAGTTCGACCATCCTCGCGCGACGGTCGAAGAAGCGACCGTGTACTCTAAGATCAAATCCCAACCGATGATCCATGCCATCAGCTCCCCGAGGGTTGCATAGGCATAGTTGTAGGCCGACCCAGCAACCGGTGCCATGGAGGCGAACTCGGCATAGCAGAAAGCCGCGAAGACACATGCGAGTCCAGCGACGACGAAGGAGAGCATTATCGATGGACCAGCTAAGTCAGCAGCGGCTTTACCCACCAAAACAAAGATCCCCGTTCCGATGATCGCTCCCACTCCGAGGGAGGTCAAAGCGATCGGCCCGAGAGTCCGTTTCAGACTCTCCCCACGCTCCATATCGTCGACCATTGCGTCCAACGACTTTTTGCGAAAAAGCTGGTTGTTTGACATGAAGCGTCTGGCTCCTTTTGGCTGGTTTCATCTATCATACGGGCTCTAGGATCTTAACAAGAACCTAACACGCTACGAGTCACCACTTGACCTTTTTTGCAATTATTTGGTTCCTCATTACTTTCACTTTTGCTACTCTCCGATCGGAGGCATCTTCTTAGAATGAACCTGACTCTTTTGGTCTTAGTGGTGCTCTATCTATTCGGCACCCTTCTCATCGGCGCGTGGGCTGGCTCTCGTGTTAAGAACACAGCCGACTTTGCGGTCGCTGGCCACTCCTTACCCCTCTACATGGTGATCACAACCAGCTTTGCGACTTGGTTTGGTGCAGAGACGGTGATGGGGATTCCCGCAAGGTTTACAGAAGGTGGGTTTCGAGAAGTGATCGAGGATCCTTTCGGTGCATCGATGTGTTTAGTACTTGTCGGGGTCTTCTTTGCTCAACGCCTTTACAAGTTGAAACTCCTGACGATCGGGGACTTCTTTCGAACCCGATACGGTGTTTTAGTCGAGATCCTAGCTTCGATTATTATCATTCTGAGCTACCTGGGGTGGGTCGCAGCTCAGATCACAGCGTTGGGACTCGTGTTCAATGTTCTTTCGGGGGATACGATCAGCTTGCCGGTCGGCATGATCATCGGGACGGTACTGGTTCTGGTCTACGTCATGATGGGAGGGATGTTGGCGGTCGCTTATACCGACTTTATTCAAATGATCGTCTTGGTCATCGGGCTCTCCTATATCGCTTGGGTCTCGGCGGACATGGCGGGTGGCTCGGACAAGGTTTTTGCGTTGGCATCGGAAAAGGATTGGTTGCGGCTCTTTCCGGAGAACACGCTCCATGGCTGGATCTTCTTTGTGGGGGCGGCGATCACGATGATGCTCGGGTCGATTCCGCAGCAAGATGTTTTCCAACGGGTGATGTCGGCCGACAGTGCCAACTCGGCTCGGTTGGGGGCGATCATCGGTGGAACCCTCTATCTCCTCTTTGCATTCGTACCAATTTTCATCGTCATCGCTGCGATCATCGTCATGCCTGAAACCGCAACGGCTTTGATGGGGGACGATGCCCAACGAGTCCTTCCGACCTTCATCCTGCAGCAGATGCCATTCTTCGCGCAGGTCTTGTTCTTCGGTGCGTTGGTCTCGGCGATCAAGTCTTGTTCCTCCGCGACCTTGCTCGCACCCTCCACCAGTTTCGTTGAGAACATCCTTCGGAATATCTATCCTGAGATGAAAGATAAGCAAGTTCTCTTAGCGATGCGCCTTTCTATTCTTACCTTTACAAGCCTGGTGCTTATTTATGCAATCGCGATGCAAGGAACGACGATCTACGAATTGGTGTCGAGCGCCTATCAAGTAACCTTAGCCGGTGCGTTTGTCCCGCTGGCCTTCGGAGTCTACTGGAGTCGAGCGACAACACAGGGTGCGCTATGGGCGATGGGCTTTGGGATCCTAACATGGCTCATCCTTTTTAGAACCGATGATTGGTACGGAACCTTCCCAAGCCCTCTCGGTGGGGTTCTCGCTAGCATGGTAGCGATGATCGCAGGATCCCTTTTGCCGCAATGGATCAGCCACCGTTCGGCACCTCCGAAGCAAGTGGATGAAACCACCCTCAGTCACGAAGGGTTGTTTCAGGAGGTTTAGAAAGCTCTTTTAGGAACCACGGATCACACGGATGAGAAGTTTGAAGTGTGAATGGTGAATGGGGATTGAGAGCGTTTCTTGTCCGACCGGGGCTTCTCCCCGTCGGACACCGCTTTGGTGTCCTAGAACGCGCCGCGCTTTATATATCTGCTCCCCTCGCCCCGCTTCGGGGAGAG
>CAYMXM010000464.1:0-4520 GCA_964394065.1 uncultured Pirellula sp.
CTCCCCTCGCCCCTTTTAGGGGAGAGGGGCCGGGGGTGAGGGGTAGAAGTGCTAGAAGTCGTAGCGATGTTCGCTCTGTCCTCCGGAATGCAAAACGCGGCTAGACTGTTGCTCCGTTAGGACACCAAAGCGGCGTCCGGTGGGGGCAAGCCCCATCCGGACGGTTGGTGCTGTGATGATACAAGCTAGGACGCCAAAGCGGTGTCCGACGGGGACAAGCCCCGATCGGACAAAGAAACCTCGTTTCTCCTGAGAAAAAGTGCTTCACTGCTTTGACTATGGTGAGGGGGATTTCAGACCACCACGCGTTAAGCGTGGTGTTTTCGTTTCATGCGAATCGCAAATTCGGCTAGGCAGGGGTTGGAAGTTTCGGAACAATACACCGGTCCGCATCGCATGCGAATTACTTCATAGGTGGTGAAGTGCATGGGGTGTCGGGCTTGTCGAAAGTCATCGTCAGCGTTCTCTTAGAACGCGAATAGTCAGGAATCCACGTTTATGTTGGAAAAACTACGGGTTGTCTTCTCGATCCCAGAGCTTCGTCAGAAGATTCTCTTGACCCTGGGCCTCCTTGCAATTTATCGCATTGGTTACCACATTCGTCTCCCTGTTTTGCAGGAGTCGAATCTGGCATTGGGTGGTCAGGTGCAAAGCTTCCTCGATAAAGTCTCGGTCTTTGCGGCTACCGATCTCTCTTCCCTCTCGATCTTCGGTCTCGGGATCGCTCCCTACATCTCGGCATCGATTATCTTTCAGTTGCTCGGAACGGTCTGGGCGCCGATAGAGCAGCTTCGAAAGGAAGGTGCGGCGGGGCGCAAGAAGATCAACGAATATACACGATATCTAACGGTCATCATCTGCATTGTTCAGAGCTGGGTTTTTCTCCGCGTGATGGCGATGGGAGATGCGTCTTCCATTAAGGTTTCCGAGTACTTCTATGCGGCCGACACGCACGAACTCTCCCTTGTTTGGCAGTTCACCTCTGTGGCGATCATGACTGCCGGTTCTCTCTTCTTGATGTGGCTCGGTGAGCAGATCGATGAGTATGGGATTGGGAACGGGATATCCCTTTTGATCATGGCGGGTATTTTGGCGCAGATGCCAGCCGCGCTTTGGGATCTTCGACAGAACATGTCGAGCCAATTGAGTGGTGGAGGAAGCAGCACGATCGGCCCTGACGTCTTGCTGGTGTTGGCCTTCCTATTCGTCGCGGTGGTCTTTGCGGTGGTCTTCATCACGATGGCCCAGCGTCGAATTCAGATGCAGAGTGCGAAGCACGTCCGTGGACGTCGCGTGATGGGTGGTTCGAAGCAGTTCTTGCCTCTCAAGATCAATCAAGCCGGGGTAATGCCGATCATCTTCGCAGGTAGTTTGCTGATGTTCCCGGCATTGCTTTTCGGGATGATGGCGAAGTCGACCGCCTCCTGGTGGCCTGAGCTGACTCCATTTTTCAACTGGCTGGGCGCGATGTTGAATTCTCCGGCATCCTTCCTGCACAACTTGCTCTACATTGCCTTGATCTTCTTCTTCTGCTTCTTCTGGACTTCGATCATGTTCAATCCGAAGGAGATGTCCCAGAACTTGCAGGATTCAGGAGCGTTCATTCCCGGGTATCGACCAGGGAAGCGGACTGCGGATTACCTGGAGAAGGTGATGGTTCGGATCACCTATGTGGGAGCGGCCTTCCTGTCGATCGTTGCGATCATCCCGACGATCATCACATCGCAGTTCGGTGTCTCCTTCACCGTAGCCTCGTTCTACGGCGGGACCGGTTTGCTGATCGCGGTCAGCGTGGCGTTCGATTTGATTCAAAAGATCGACAGCCACCTCCTGATGCGAAATTACAAAGGTCTCTTGGAAGAGTAGCTCTTGATCTTGACCGTTTTCTCGTTCGAAGTCAGTTAGAAAGGGGGCTCTGTGCGATTGGTCTTTATTGGCCCTCCTGGAGCCGGGAAGGGAACGCAGTGCAAGCGGCTTGTCGAGTTGCTGGAGATCCCGCATCTCTCGACCGGAGAGATGCTTCGTGCCGTGAAGAAGGAAGACACAGCCCTTTCGCGCTGGGTTGCCTCCTATATCGATGCCGGGCGACTCGCACCGGACCACGTCGTGATGCGGATCGTTGCACAGAAGCTGGAGAGTGAAGAGTGTGCGAAGGGGGCATTGTTCGACGGGTTCCCTCGAACCCTCATTCAAGCCCAGTTGCTCGACGACCACCTTGCCGCGAGTGGAATCCGGCTCGATATGGCGCTTGAGTTGAAGGTGGAGGAGGAGGAGTTGATCCAGCGGTTGTTGAAGCGTGCGGAGATCGACGGTCGGGCGGACGACAATTACGAAACGATTCGAGAACGCTTGAACGTCTTTAAAACGCAGACCTCTCCGTTGACGGAGTATTACGCGAAGCAAGGGAAGCTCGAAGTCGTCGATGGCATGAAATCAGCCGATGAAGTTTTCGAAGAGATCAAAGCTTGCGTAGCTAAGCATCAGTAGTCTCGTCGCTGTTTTTTAACCACGGATCACACGGAATACACGGATAGCCTGCCAAAATCTATCCGCAGATTCCGCCGATTTTCGCAGATTGTGAATTCGAACAAGAAGGTGTCACCTTTGTTCGGTCCCGACTCTCTTAGTACAATTGACTAGTCGCAATCGGCTTTTCCTTTTCTTTGAAATCTTCGCAACATAGGCCTCTCATGTTCGAATCAGAAGCCCCGCCGCTCCTTTCACCAGAGCCCGGAGAGGAGTTTAAGGGAGCGGAGGTTAGCAAAAAAGGAAGCGCCCTCGATTCCCCGTTGCCGATGCGATGGGTTCATTGGCCACTTATTCTTATCTTCGTGGCTTTCACCGATTATCTCCTCTACCAAGTCCCCGGGGGATATGCTGCGTGGGGAGTCTGGACGGTTCTTGCAGCTGTACTCCTATTCATCGGTATTGAATCGAGCCCACGTTGGACGCTCGTCCGATTCGGAATGGCGATTGCTCTTGGGTTGACCGCTTGCCGGTTCGTTTGGGAAGGACATTGGGTACTCACGTTTCTTGTCATTGGGCAGCTTGCATGGTGGACGATGGAGCTCCATCGTTTTCCGCTGGAGTGGTCGAAGTGGACTTGTTTCTTCCTCTTCTGGATTCCCGACGGGATTGTCACAGCCCCTCCAGTTGTCGCTTGGAGTTTTAGATCCAGTTCCTCCCGAGGTTGGAAACGGGGGCTCGAGTACTTGGTTCCGCTCGGGGTTGCTGGGGTCTTTGCGTTGATCTTCTTGAACGCAAACCCCGAATCCCTCTCCCACTTTCAAGAGACCCTCTCCAAGGTGTGGGATAATGTTGCCATATATCTTCAACGATTCGCCTTCAAGGAAGTTCTTCTATGGGGGATTTTGGTGATCCTAGCGCTGGGAGCCCTCTTCCCCGTGTTGATGCGGGATCTTGAGACGGAGAAGAAGGTGCCTGGAACCGATTCGGAGCTGCCACCGTCGGGAACCCAAGAGTTGCTTGGCACCTTGCCGTCGAACGACAGGCTCATTCAAGCGATCTCGTTCAATACGCTTTTGGTTCTTGTCTTGATGTTCACCATTTATTTGGCCGCCGAAGTTCATGCGATGTGGTTTCGAACATTTCCGGAAGGGTTTCATTACTCCGGTTATGCCCATCAAGGAGCGGCTTGGTTGACGGTTGCTCTCGCGTTGGCCACGATCGTTCTTTCGGTTATTTTTCAACGGCCGATCAAAGTAGCGGAACGTCCTCGAGGGTTGCTCCTCTTGGCGCAGATTTGGGCCATTCAGAATTGGGTCTTGGCTCTCTGTGTTTACAACCGGCTCTGGATCTACGTTCAATTCAACGGTCTCACCACGCTGCGCATCGTCGGATTTCTGGGCATCACCTCCGTCGCGATCGGTCTGTTGCTCGTGATGATCATGATCTATAAGAATTGGAGCATTGCGAAGCTTCTCAACGCTCAGGTCTGGACGGTTGCGATCGCGATCTTTGCCTATTTCGTGGTTCCTTTCGATGCGATCGTTCATCGCTACAATTGCAAACGGATTCTCGCAGGGGACGACTCTCCTTCGGTGCAACTCCACGTTCAAGAGATCTCGTCGACGGGATGGTTGGAATTGATCCCGTTGGTCGATGCCAAGAATCCTATCGTGCGCGATGGAACCCGTTCGATGCTAGCTTCGCTCCTTCTCGAAGAGGAGGCCAAGATCGAGCGGGGATCTGCGAGTTGGCATTCCTATCAAGTGGCCGATCGTCGATTGGTGGACAAGTTGCAACGGATTCGAGAATCCCATCTAGCACCCTATTTAAATTCAGAACCCACTCGAGGGGAGGATTTGTTCAAGTTCCGAGAGTATGCGATGCAGTGGTATTGATTTGAGGCTTAAGGCTAAAGACTTAAGGAAGAGGGGACTTCCATTTAACCGCAGAGAACGCAGAGGTTCGCAGAGGAGAACTCGAGGATAAGTTTTGCATCCCTCTGATATCCCGAAGGGATTACAGCCATTAGCCGGTGGTAAGCGCAGCGCCAC
>CAYMXM010000465.1:0-4519 GCA_964394065.1 uncultured Pirellula sp.
CCAGCAACGAGCGAGAAACTTGGCCTTTGTTTCTCGCACTTCTACCCCTCACCCCTACTAAGGGCGTTCAAGAGGCTCAGGCATTCTTCTCATGCCTACTCCCTCACCCAAATCGGGGTCTTGAAAAATTTCCCAGAGAGATAAGTCATCGGAGGTTTTGCGTATGTGAATCATTTTTCCGTAGTTCGTCGGTGATCCATCTATCTCTTTCCAAGTCAATCGAACTACATAGAACCATTGATGTTTTTCCAAACTCCAACTTCCGGAGCCATCCAAGACGGCCTTCTCTTGCCGCTTATTGGAAAATCCACCGGAAGGATAGTTGCTCGCCTTAAAGCTCATATCCTCTTTCAGTTCTAGCCAGCTATCAACGCTACCTTGCCCCCCCCAAGCGCCGATTAGTTGGGACGAGTCTGGGGCTTCTGTTAAATAGCTATTCGCGTAGGGATCCCGATTGCATCCTAGAAAAAGAAGGCATGCGAAGAGAAGGATTACTTTATTCATCAATAATCAATTTTCAGTAGGCTGCTTGATGTTCTAGCATCGTGGCGACGAGGGCGGTCCAGCCGGTTTGGTGGTTCGCTCCTAGCCCTCGGCCATCGTCTCCGTGGAAGTATTCGTAAAATAAAATCAAGTCTTTCCAATTGGGATCCTCGCGATAACGGGGATCGTTGCCGTGGCACGGACGGTCCCCATTTTTGTCGGGTATGAAAAGCTTCACCAACCGGCGCTCGATCTCGTCGGCGACTTCCTTCAAGTTCATCATGTTCCCCGAACCGGTCGGACATTCTACTTGGAAGGAATCCCCGTAAAACTCGTTGTACTCTCGCAACGATTGAACGATGAGATAGTTCAACGGGAACCAGACAGGTCCACGCCAATTGCTGTTCCCTCCGAACATCGCGGAGTCGCTCTCACCAGGAACATAACCAACCGTCTCTCTCCCACCAGCATGATCGAAGACAAAGGGATGCTCTCGATGGACCGCCGAAAGGGACCTGATTCCGTAAGGGGATAGAAATTCGTTTTCGTCGAGCATGTACGCAAGGAGTCGCTTGAAGCGATCGGGAGAAGGAATCGCGAGGAGCCGCATCTTCCCCTCGGTCTCTTCCCCTTCATGCTGCTCCATGTACGACATGTGCTTGGCCATCTCAGGCCGATACTTGAGGAACCAATTCATGCGACGTTGAAAACCTGGCAAGCTCCGGATCTTCGACTCGTAAATCGTGACGTTGGTGCACAAAGGAATGAGTCCTACCAACGAGCGAACTCGCATCGCCGTGCTCTGCCCATTCTTCGACCAATGGTCGTAATAGAAGCCGTCGTTGTCCTCCCAGAGCCCGCTCCCATGAAGCGTATTCATCGCCTCGGCGATATCGACGTAATGCTCGAAAAACTTGCTCGCCATATCGGAATAGGCTTGGTTGTCGTTGGCTAACTCAAGAGCCATCTGTAGCATGCACCCGCAGTAAAAAGCCATCCACCCGGTCGCGTCCGCTTGGTCGAGCGTCCCACCTCCAGGAAGCGGCTTGCTTCGGTCGAAAACTCCGATGTTGTCCAAACCGAGGAAGCCGCCGCTGAAGACGTGTTGCCCATGCTCGTCTTTTCGATTCACCCACCAAGTAAAGTTCAGCAGTAACTTCTGGAAAGTTCGCGCGAGAAACTCGCGATCCTTCGAGATCTTGTAAACCTGCCAGCACGCCCACGCATGAACCGGTGGGTTGACGTCGCTCAGCGCCCATTCGTAAGCCGGGATCTGCCCGTTCGGATGCATGTACCACTCCCGAAGGAAGAGAACGAGCTGGCTCTTCACGAACTCGGTATCAATTCGCGCAAGGGGAATCATGTGGAATGCCAAATCCCATGCCGCATACCAAGGGTACTCCCACTTGTCGGGCATCGAGATCACGTCGCTGTTGAACAGGTGGAGCCAATCCCGGTTCCTCCCGACATCCCGTCCGTAAGGGATCGGTGGTGAATTCGCATCCCCATGAATCCACGACTCGACGACGTAGTAATAGTACTGTTTCGACCATAATAGCCCCGCGTAGGCTTGCCGAGCGATTCGGCGTTTTTCCTCATCGAGCTTCGGGGAGATGATGTGGCTATAGAACTCGTCGGCCTCTTCGATGCATCGCTCGAAGACGTTGTCAAAGGAAGCGTCGATCTTCGATTGAGGGAACCAACTACTCGTATTGGCTTTCCCCTTCGGGAGCTTGATAGGTGGAACGATTTCCCCCGTAGGAGTCGGGGCAATTCCGGTTAGTCGACATCGAAGGGTTAGAGGTTTATCCGGCTCGACGATCGCAACGTAATGAGCAGCTGCCTTCGTTCCCGAAGTTCGCGTATCGGTTCCGTTGACATCCCCACCGACGACATACTCGTGAAAGGCGTCTTTATAAGCGGTTCCCGCCGTGGGGACTCCAGGGTGGCGGTTGGGGTTCGTTTCGTTTTCCGTAAAAAGCCACTGAGGAGTTAAGGTTTCTTTGTTCGCCTCGACGCGGAACTCGAAATGCCCGAGTGTACTGTGATCGCTGACCACGATTCCATGAGGATCCTCCGGCGTCTTCTTTAAACGCATCGTTGGTTTGACTTCGCAACCCTCGTGGCTACAACCCCAGATCCAGGAATTGTGAAACCAGAGCTGGGGAAGGATGTGAATGACAGCCGGAAATTTTCCCCGGTTGTGAACCGTGAGTCGAATCAAAACATCGTCAGGCGCGGACTTGCAGTACTCGATTTCGCAATCGAAGTAAGCGTCGTTCTCAAAGGCGCTCGTATCGAGGAGTTCATACTCCTCTTCCAAACGGGATCTTCCTCGGTTCGTATTCGCGATATCTTCGTAAGGAAACTTAGCTTGGGGATATTTGTAGATCCCCTTCATGTAGGAATGAGTCGGCGTCGCGTCGACATAGTAGTAACATTCCTTAACATCCTCACCGTGGTTCCCTTCGGGACCGGATAGACCGAAGAGGCGTTCTTTGAGGATTGGATCCCGCGTGTTCCAAAAGGCGAAAGAAAAACAGAGGCGCCCCTTGCGATCACAAAGCCCGAGCAAGCCATCCTCCCCCCAACGATACGCGCGCGATCGTGCATGGTCGTGCGGAAGATAGAACCAGGGCTCCTGATTTTCCGAATAATCCTCCCGAACGGTCCCCCACTGCCTCTCCGAAAGATAACTACCCCACCGCTTCCAGTGAGCCGTCCGATACCGCGCTTCCTCCAACCGCTTGTACTCCGCGGTCGCTCGAAGCGCTTCGGAAGCGGGGAAACACATCGCTGGTTTGCCTGTCTGCGGGACTGTCATAAGCTGCGGTCATGAGAGTTCTGATTCATAAGATCGCCGGATGGAGAGTCTCCGACAGGAGACCAGATACTATACAGCCTTCTGGTCGTACTTCACCGCGAACTTCACAGAATCGTATGATTCTTTCGCGCGCGAGACCGGAGGAGTTCTACCAACGCACCCCTCCCCCCGAGACGCTTCGCGTCCCCCCCCCTTAACTCCGTTGGCGAAAAGCTTCGTAGAGAAGGAGGGTTCCGGTCATCGCGACGTTGAGGGACTCGACTTTGTTGGCCATCGGAACCGAAACGGTTTCGTCGATGCTCGCTCGAAGTTCCTCAGAAATGCCACTCCCTTCGTTGCCGAGCAAAAACAAGGTCGGTTGCGTGAAGTCCATCTCCCAAAAGGATTTCCCGTCGGCCTCCGCCGCGAGAACTTGAACCCCTCCCTTCCGGCATTGAGCAATCCACTCCCGAAGGGAGACTTCTATCGGGGGCTTTCGAAACCACTGACCGGCGGTTGAGCGAATGACTTTGGAATTGAAGGGATCGACCGACCCTTCCCCCAAATAGACTCCATCTGCGTTGCACGCGATCGCCGAGCGAATCAGAGTCCCAGCGTTTCCTGGGTCTTGGATCCGATCGAAAGCCAACCCAAGACTAGGCAACGAACTTGTTTTGTTGCGAGTGGATTCGATTCGTCCGATGGCGACGACTCCATCGGGGGACTCGGTCGAAGCGATCTTGCGCAGGACCTCTTCTGAAACCAACTGCATCGAAACCCGCGTCAGCGCTTCTCGCAAGGTCTTCGAGTGGCTCTCTACCCAACGCTCAGTCGCAATACACCCCTCCAGCGGCCAATTGGCGGCGAGGGATTCGAGAAGCGCGTGTTCCCCTTCGATCAAGAAACGACGCTGTGCGATCCGTTCTTTGGATCGTTGCAGACGAACTAACGCCTGCACCGAAGGGTTGCGAAGGCTGGTGATCGTCTCGTCAGAGATACTAAATGGCAACTGCTTCTCCACGTAACATATGTTCCTGTATCAAGTTCTAGGCTAGCCGCAGATGGAATTCTACCAGGGTAACTCTCCCCCAGCTTGGCCTGACGCATCGGCGCGAATATAAAGTGTTTGGGCTGTTTGGCCGACGCGTAAGCGAGGCCCGAAAATCACAACCCGTGGCGTAAGCGAGGGACAGCGCTGGCAACCAGACATCCATCCCAGGTCTCGCAGCACGC
>CAYMXM010000466.1:0-4494 GCA_964394065.1 uncultured Pirellula sp.
GCGTCCGACGGGGGCGAGCCCCGGTCGGACGGAAGAGCATCCAGAGGAATAAAAAACAGACACCCAAAAAACTATGCCAACCCCAACTTTTTGACAGCCCAGGCTGGCTAGCGTCCTTCTCTCACATCCGAAGGCAAAGACGCAAACAGGGCTTTGGGTGTAACCGTCCAGATCCCGACGCGCACCCCTCCCTTTTGAAGCCCTCTCCCCACCCAGACGTTGCAAGTCCGAAAAAGATGGTAGCGCCCCTTACCTTCGAAAAAGGCATCGAACCGATTGTAATGGGCCCCTTGGATAGGAATCGCCTCACCTTGCTCATTCAACTGAAGCGAGCCAGTGATATGGTTTAGAAGGGATTGAAACTGAGGTTCAGTAACGCGGATCAATCGAGAACTGGTTTGAGCAAAATCGTTGCTGTTGTGGAGCCCTACGTGAAGCGTGGTTGCACCAAGACCCGACAAGGACTGAAGGGTGGTGCTCAAACGGAGATCGTTCCATGTTTCCGTCTCCAAGTAGAACTTCCGGTTACCCCATCCAACGATACCGAAATTAAATTCACTCGGATCGATTTGAAATGCTTCTTTCGGTAACAAGCTCCTGAGAGATGGGTTCCCCGCATCCAGGGGAATGATCAAGTCCGCATGAACACCATTCTCGGCAACGCAGATTTCAATTCCGTCTTGCCCAGCATGCTGAAATCCAGTGTTCACCGGAACCCGTCCCAGAATCCAGACGGCGGCCATATACAAGAGGATAAACGCGATGAGGGCCGCCGACAGACGTCGAAACACGCGAAGAGTAATTCGAAATAGCCGGCGTGTACGGGAAACGCTGGGTGAGCATTCGTGAGACTCGTGCAATTCGTGGTTGTCTTCTCTCGGTGGTACATGCGTCTTGCCCGTCTTAGGTCTTCCGTTCATGGAGCATCAACTGACCATTCTCGCGTTGGGGCTTCGACGATCGTGGCGTTTGCCGGCTGCATGGACTCGATGCGCGCGATCGATTGTTGGATTTCATCTTCATCCACCATCGGTTGGAGCTTAAGCCGAAAGGTTCTCGATTCGCCACCGGCGAGCGTTACAACTCGATTCTGTTTCTCTTCGAAGGACCGAGGGTTGGGGAACCCTGTCGCTGGCTCGATACCGACGACATAGCCATCCTCAACCGCTCCCGTGTTCTTCCAAAGATTCAAATAGGGAAGCGTTCTCGTGTCGAACTGGATCGAAATCCCTCGCCGTCGATCTTCACTCGCAAGAAGTGCTTCCGACCATTTGCTGGTGTCGCTCGCGGCGCTCATGAGGTAGACCTGCTCGGTAAATCCTGACTCAGGCCCCTCGCATTGATTCCACGTGCCGATTCCCTCTGCAGAACGCCCGTTCCTAGGTACCAATTGCTTGAAAGCCGCATGAACGGAGGTGCCCGCTTGGACGACAGGTTGTCCGACGTTGATGTGATAGAGCAGCTGCATCGTCGCCGGTCCGCTTCGCGTATTGGTGACCGTATCGGTAACTTCGATCTCGGAGCTGTTGACTCGCAAGCGATAACGCGTTTGCAATTCGAGAGAGCAGACGAGAAAGCGCGTCTCGTAGACGGTTCCGATGATGTCCATGGTTCCATTGTCGGAGTCGACGATCACCTCCAACTTGTCGGCTGGGGTATTCGCGATGCGACCATGAAGTGGATACCGCAACTGTCCGTTTTCGTGAAACTCGGGAGCACCGTTGCTATGGAGTCCACATCGAACCAAGAGTTCGTCAAAGCCCTCCAACCAACCGATCCCCGAAGGATCAAAGATCGGTACCAAGCTCGGGTGGACCGGCCCATCGACGGGGCTGTTCCATCCGAACTCAATCTTGTTGATGTCGCATTTCCAAATCCCCATCCCCCGATCGGGTAGGATCACAATCTTCATCGTGCCAGTATCGATCGCTAGGAGCTCCATCCCACGCGACTTTCCCCCCGAAGCCGCATTGAAGTGAACTCCGAATTTCCCTCCCGAAGCCGTGATCTTTTCCGGGATAAAGCCGACATCGTTTTCTCCCTCTTGAGGCGTGAGCGACTCCATGCGATTCCGCAATACCCATTGGATGGGTCCCGCGTGATTAGACTCCGTACTATTTGAATCCGTGCGATTGCTCATGGCATCAGTCCGTGAGGAGAGGTAGAAAATCCGATCGGCATTCGATTTACGAATCAGTTATATCCAAACGGGCACCTTATTTCCATGAGATGCGGAGTGACCTGACGAACCGGAGTTAAGGGGGAGACGCGAAGCGTCCCCCCATCACAACCCGTGGCGTAAGCGAGGGACAGCGTCGCGAGCGCACGTAGCCCTTGTCGGGAATATCTAACGCGCGACGCGGGCTAGGGCGCCAAAGCGGTGTCCGACGGGGGCTCGCCCCCGGTCGGACGGAAGAGTATCCCTCTGCGATTCTCCGCGTCCCCTGCGGTTAAAAAAAGCCCCCTCCTCAAGTCTCAAGTCTCAAGCCTCACCCTTCAAGCTTGCTATCCGCTTCACACCGTTCGCCTAAGCTGTTAGAAAATAGTTTCCCACAGGCCGGCCTTGTGGCTGCCTCCCCCAAAATCAGAGAGCCTTCCCTTGCGGTCTCCTTTTGAAATGATTACCACTCCTTCTCGGCTCCATTCGTGGATCATTCTGCTCCTAGTGGGATACATTTCGCTTCCCCACTCCTTCGCCAAGGAGAACGTGGCACGCCCCCCTGTTCCCTTTCCCCCCCAGTCGGTGGATGAAAAGCCTTTCTCAATCGACACGAAAGCCTCTTTTCGCGTTTTTTGTTTCCTTGGAGTCGAATGCCCCGTAGCCCGCCAGTACGGAGGGCGATTGCAGAAGATTGCCGAATCCTACTCGGGGAAAGAAATCCAATTTGTCGGGATCAACAGCAATCCTCAGGATACGCGCGCGGAAGTCCTGAAATACGCGAGCGATATGGGAATCACCTTTCCTATCCTCAAAGACTCTTCGCAAGAGATCGCCCGGCATTACGGGGCTACTCGCACGGCAGAAGTCGTCGTGCTCGATCCTGCAGGGCTTGTTCGATATCGAGGGCGGGTCGATGATCAATTCTCTCCAGGAGTCGCTCGCCAGTCACCCACTTCGCACGACCTTTGTAAGGCTCTGGACGAGTTGCTCGCTGGCAAACCGGTCACTCTTCCCGAAACGGTACCAGTCGGCTGCCTCCTCACCTTTCTTAAACCAACCGAAGAGAATGCCGAAGTTACCTTCACGAAGCACATCGCCCCGATGCTCTTTGCGAATTGCTTGGAATGCCATCGGAGGGGCGAGATCGGCCCGTTCGATGTTTCCGACTACGATGAGATCCGTGGCTGGGCCGAGATGATGGTGGAAGTCATGGAGCAACAGCGAATGCCACCTTGGCACGCGAGCCCCGAGTTCGGATCGTTTAAGAACGCTCGCTACTTACCCGAAGATGCCATTGAGCAGCTGCGTCAGTGGATCGACGACGGCATGCCTTACGGTTCCTCTGACGAACTCCCCGCAATCCCTCCATCGATCGAAGGTTGGCGATTGCCGAATCCTCCCGAGTTGGTTGTCGACATGCGGGCGCGTCCTTACCGAGTCCCCGCAGAAGGAACCGTCGATTATCAATACTTCGTCGTCGATCCTGGGCTGACGGAGGATCGTTGGGTCTCCGCCGCGCAGATCATCCCCGGCGTTGCCAGCATCGTCCATCATGCGATCGTCTTTGTCCGTCCCCCGGACGGAAGCGAGTTCACCGGGATCGGCTGGTTGACCGCCTATGTACCAGGCCAGTTTTCCACGGTCTTTCCACCCGGATACGCGCGCAAGCTCCCTGCCGGTTCCAAACTGGTTTTCCAAATGCACTACACCCCCGACGGCACGGAGCGATTCGATAATACGCGCATCGGGTTGAACTTCGTTGCTCCTGAAGAAGTCACCCATCAAGTCTTTACCTTGATAGCGCTCGATCAAGATTTCGAGATTCCCCCCCATGCTCCTGACCATGTCGTCCAAGCCGCTTTAAGACGACTCCCCGAAGAAGCAGAATTGTTAGCCGTAGCGCCTCACATGCATCTTCGAGGCAAGGGGTTTCAACTATTTGCTTCGCAGGGTGGTAGCGACCGTACGTTGCTTCAAGTTCCACACTACGATTTCAATTGGCAACATACATATGAGTTCACAGAACCGTTGCCCCTCAAGGAGTTTGACTCGATCCACTTCACAGCGACTTTTGATAACTCGACGGGAAATCCATTCAATCCAGATCCAGACGAACATGTGATGTGGGGGGATCAAACTTGGGAGGAAATGGCGGTCGCTTTCTTCGAGGTTGCTAAACCGATCAAGCCTTCTGCAACACCCACGGCTGACCCTAAGCAAGTCGCACTAGTTGCGTCGGAAGTAGATCCTCGGGCAGCCGAATTCGCCGACAACTTTCTAGCTCGGTTCGATACCAATCGAGACGGAGTGGTCAAGCGAGAGGAGACACCTCG
>CAYMXM010000467.1:0-4490 GCA_964394065.1 uncultured Pirellula sp.
TGATTCACTGCGATATCCAGGAGGAGGCATCGTTCATGCGTGATCGCGTCACATTCTGCATTAAGACCATACATCGCCCTCATTGCTGCGCGACTCTGGTGCGTAGCATTCACGAGTATTGTGGTGATGAGCGTCCGCTGATCTACGTCCTCGACGATGGGAAGCCTGAGGTGCGATTCTCTCAAGTCTGTCCTGACGAAGCGGAAATGGTCGATCGACTGATCGAGACCGAGTACGACATTGGATTATCTGCTGGTCGCAATCGTCTCGTGGAAGCGGCACAGACTCGCATGGTGATCTTCTCCGATGACGATCATGTGGTTGGCCCGCAGACGCGACTGAATGATCTCGTCCGCAAGTTCGAATCGAGTCGCCTGGATCTATTGGCAACACTCAGCAAGCAGCCCCATCGTCCAAATCCAGATGGAACGCCCAGACTACTTAGCTCATCTGGCGGAGTGCTTCACATTCCACGTGGCGAGTATCGACGCATCGGCGACATTGCCGAGTGCGCATTCGTCTGTAACTGCTTCGTAGCACATCGCGACATCCTGCAGGCGATCCGTTGGGATGAAGATCTCAAGGTCGATGAGCATTGGGACTTCTTCTGGCGAGCCAAGATTGCCGGCGTCAGGGTTGGCGTGGCGATGGACCATGTATTCCCGCACATCCACGTCGATCCGCCGGCCTACAAGCGACATCGACCAGTGTTCTTAAGAGCTGCACTTCGCAAACACGGATTAAGGAAGGTACTTTGGAAATGAAACGAGTCATCGCAATTCTGGATCTGCCACCACGCCGTGCGGTACCGACGGTGCGAGAGAGTGTCGACGCTGCTGCCGAGAGATGGAACGTCGAGTTGCATTGGATTCGCCGTCCTCTGCAACCATGCCATCCATTTTGGCAAAGGATGTTCGTCTATGGTGATGTTGCAAAGCGGTTCGGTCCGTCGCATGTTCTGCAAATCGACAACGACATGGTTATTCGCAGCGACTGCCCGTCGCCATTTAATATGGCTGAACCTGGCCAGTTCGCAATGGTTGCCGAACGGCAGTGCGCCCAGAACCGAATCGACAACGGTGGGTGGCAAAAGACTGCGCACGAGATTTGGGCGAAACGCTGTCGACTCAACCCCGCGCCGACTTGGATGCATCCCAACGGTGGATTGTATCTGTATGACACCGAAACGTTTGCTCGCATGTTCGAGAGAATCATTCAGTACTTGATCGTTACCTTCGGAGCCAACGACCAAGCAACCGACGAGTCGCTGATCATCAATCAACTGTGGAACGATCACGCGGATTTAATCACTTTCCTGCCTCCCGATTTCAACGTCAGCATGTTGCAAACGCCCGAGTGGGCAACCAATCCAGTGATGCAATCTTTTGTCTACCACTTCATTGGCCCCAGCAAGCCACATCTGGATCGATGTCGTTGGCAACGAAGCAATCCACCCGAGTTGCCTTTTCCTGAAAACCGTCAATCGATCGAACTGATAAACGAGTGGAAAGACAATCCACCAGCGAGCTACGACATTGGCTCAATCTTCCGGCCCGATCTCGCAGCGAACCTTTTGGCTGTTTATCCGAAGCTGCTCGTTTCAGGAACGTGGTCCGATGAGCTGACGGTCTATGACGAGAGACTGACGAGCTTGGATGAAACGTTTTCATCCCACTTGGTGCTTACTCGGTTTCTCATCCGTCTTGGCGTGAATGCTCGACGTTTCAAACTTCGTATTAAGGAGGGAGATGATGCAACGCTTCAGCTTGCACGCTCTTGAGTATCACGTTGCTCACGGTTGCAATCTGTCCTGTCAGCAGTGCAGCCACTACAGCAATTTTCACCTGGCCGGCAGATCGCCAACGCTAGCCGATGCTGAGTCCGAGTACTCGCAGTGGTCGCATCGACTTAAGCCAACGCGATTCGCATTACTTGGAGGTGAGCCGTTGCTCAATCCTGCGATCTTGGAGCACATTCAACTCGCGCGACAACACTGGTACGACAGTGAACTGATGCTGGTCACCAATGGTTTCTTCCTGCACCGTTTCCCTGAGTTGGCGAAGGTTCTCGTTGATACAGAGTGCCAACTTGAAATCAGCCAGCATGGTACGCATCAAGATTACCTCGAACGGTTCCGCGAAGTGAAAGCGATCGTGTGGAGTTGGCGTAAGCAGTATCCCAAGCTTCGCATCAACATTCGCAAGTCGCACAAAGGCTGGATGCGGCAATACGACGTTATCGAGGGTAAGCCGATGCCGTTCCATTCCAAGCCAGACGCTGCGTACCGCGTCTGTATGCAACGCTCATGCACCCAGCTTGTGAATGGCGGCCTCGCGAAATGTCCCGCGCTTGCTTACTGGCCGCAGCTAGAGACAAAAGCCCGCCTCGAATCCATTTCGGAGTGGGATTTGTTCCGTAGTTACGAAGCCTGCCCGCCAACAGCGAGCGACGACGAGCTTCGCTCATTCCTCGAAACCAAGTCGATTCCCCAGTGCGCGTTGTGTCCTAGTAGGCGCGTCGCGTTTCGTCATCCCAGTCCCTTGCAAAGGAGCAACTTGCAATGATTGATAAGTTCAAACCCAAACTACCTCGTTTGCCGTATCCATTCATTCCGCCCTTCGATCCACCATCAGAACAACCACCCTATGTTCCACCTAAGAGTCCTGGTGGCGAAGGCGGAGGATCACCAAGCGAAGCCCCAGGTCCACGTCCACCATGGTGGCCCGAGGATTGGCCCTGGCCGCCTCCACCGGATGAACCTGTAGTTATCGAAGCGCCGCCACCGCTACCCAACATCATCTGGCCGCGACTGCCACCAGATCATCCTTATCACTTGCCACCAGGTTATCACTACCCCGACAATCTGCCCGAAGGTCATCCAGGTCACTACTATCCAGGCATGCCACCGTATCCTGTGATCGCTCCGTGATGCTTGCGTTCTCGGAGGCTAGGCAATAGTAAGCATTGACGAGGAAGTTGCGAGAATATTTCCAATGCATGGATACTTTTGCTGCTGACATGCGTTTAATCTACTGACGACAGTCACCTGCGATTATTTTCGTGAACGAGAAATTTTCGCGAACCAATGCAGGAGTAGAGCGTCTATATCTGCAGCTCGCGACGAATGTGGTCGCGGAACAAGGAATCTGAAAAGCAATCAATCACTGGATACGAGATCATGACTTCAATACGGCTGAGTACCAAACTGATTAATGGATATGAGGGTAGTTTCGAGTTGCAAAACGCGAATGCGCAACCCTTACATCCACATCGGAGGTAACGCTCGGCCGTACTAACGAAGCAACGTTGGCGAACCCGGTGTTACCCCAAAGTGACACCGGGTTTTTTCGTGCCTATTTCCAACGTTTTACATACAGATGGACTGGTAGCTGAGACGGTATAGCGGCGGTCTGAAGAACCGCAGAGGAGGGTTCGAGCACCTCCCAGTCCACTGGATGCGCACCTGGCAAAAACTCACATGAGAACAACTGCGCTAGAGGTGCGCACCTACACAACCAACAACGGCTCGTTCGACTTCTGGTGAGGTCACTGGTCTTTCAAGCCAGCTAGGTCGGGTTCAAATCCCACACGAGTCACTGACATAACTAATGGGCTTGCCGACGGGTCGGCGCTTTGACTTGCAATCAAGGCTACAGGGTTCAACTCCCTGCTTGTCCACTGACAAAACAACTATCGGGCGTGAAGTGTAATGGCTGGCACAGGTCGTTTGGGGCGATCGAGAGCGGTTCGATTCCGACACACCCGACTGATGAGATGGTAGTCGAGGGCTGGAGCCCCCGCGTTAGCCAAAGAAGAAAACCGGCGTCTGATAAGCGGATCGCGCTGAGTTCAATTCTCAGGGCTACCACTGAAGAACAAACAACACAAAGGAGAACACGATGCAAACACTTGGTCGCTTGAAACGCATAGCCATAACCATTCATGAGGTTGTGGTGTAGCGGTAGCACAGCGGACTTTTAATCCGCAAAGCGTGGGTTCGAATCCCACCGGCCTCACTCATCACGGCGTGTAGCTCAGTGGTGAGAGCGGCGTCCTTATAAGACGCAAGCCGAAGGTTCGATTCCTTCCACGCCGACTGGAAGACAAAACACAAATGGGATTGTGGCAGACAAGGTAATGCACCGGACTCTTAATCCGGCCGATGTGGGTTCGATGCCCACCGATCCCACTGAATGAATAAGCACTGATGGTCTAGTGGAATGACACCGCTTTCGTAAAGCGACTGCGTGAGTTCGATTCTCACTCGGTGCTCTGATCTTTGACAATTTGGTTGAGCCAACAAAAGGCGTCCATGGTGTAGTGGTAACCCATCTCCTTGCCAAGGAGGAATTGCGAGTTCGATTCTCGCTGGACGCTCTTCAATTATCAGGGTGTGGGAAAGCCTGGCTACTCCGCGTGCTTCGGGAGCACGAGACTGGCCTGGCATAAATGGGTGCCAAAAAGGCCATTTTGGCCGGTTTTGTATTGAA
>CAYMXM010000468.1:0-4469 GCA_964394065.1 uncultured Pirellula sp.
CTCGTGCTCGAATCTCGAGTACGAGTACCGCTGCGCTGAGTACGAATAGGCGGGTCGGAACCGCCAGCCTGACCAATGTTACTAGCACTTCAACCCCTCACCCCCAGCCCCTCTCCCCTAAAAGGGGCGAGGGGAGCAGAACTCTAAAAGCGCGGCGCGTTCTAGGACGCCAAAGCGGCGTCCGACGGGGACGAGCCCCGGTCGGACAAGAAGCGAATCGGAGAACAAAACTTGCGCAAACCTAACCCCTCACAACACCAACTTTTTGACAGCCCAGGACAGCGCTGCGAGTGAACATAGCCCCCTTGTCGCGAATATCTCCCGGGTGGCACGCCCCTGAGGCGCGAAGGGCGTGCTGTGAGCCCTGGGATGGATGCTTGATTGCCAGCGCTATCCCTCGCTTACGCCACGGGTTGTGATATGGGGACGCTTCGCGTCCCCATCCCTTTAGTCTTAAGCCTTTAGCCTCCAATCAATACCCACCAGGGGTTGAGAAGTCGCTGCTGTAGCCGCTGAACTCCTCGAGGCGCTCTGGAGCTTTGTTGAGGAATCGGGTGAAGTCTCGTTCCCAGACCAACTCGACATCGCCCACCGGGCCGTTCCGTTGCTTGGCAATGATGATCTCGGCTTGGCCTGCGTATTGCTCGGCGTCTTCACCGCGATGGTAGTATCCTTCACGGTGAACGAACATGACGACGTCGGCGTCTTGCTCGATCGCACCGGACTCTCGAAGGTGACTCAACTTCGGTTTGTGGTCTTTGCTATCCTCGGCTTGGCGGTTCAACTGGGAAAGGCAAAGGATCGGAACCTTCTGCTCCCGAGCGAGCATCTTCAATCGCCGCGCGATTTTTGCCACCTGCTCTTGGCGTGGATCTTTGGGATTATCCGGTTCCAAAAGTTGCAAATAATCGATTACGATCAATCCCAACTTCCGGCCATTCGGTTTTCGAAGTTCCTGTTGCGTGATCCGGCGCGCGACAGCGGCAACTTCGCTGACCGTGCGGCTGGGAGCGTCGTCGATGTAAAGTGGCGTTACTGAGAGTTTCGCTGCAGTCTCGACAAGTCGCTGTCTATCGTCTTCCGAGATTGTGCCAACTCGCAATCGGGAACCGTTCACTTTTGCAACGGAACAGAGCAAACGATCTGCCAGCTCGACCGCAGCCATTTCCAAACTTACGAAAAGGACCGGCGCGTTCTCCCTCATGGCGACTTGTTCGGCGATGTTCATTGCAAAGGCGGTTTTACCCATACTAGGTCTCGCAGCCAAAATGATCAGCTCACCGTCATGCAACCCGCCGGTCATCTGATCGAAGTCGGTGAAGTGGGTCAAGACCCCCGAGTTGAGTTGGACTCCCTGCATCCGTTGATCGATCCGGTGCATCGCCGTCTGAAGGACGTCGCTGATCGCAGCGACCGAATTCGCGCTCCGATCGTCTTGAATTTGAAAGATCCGTTGCTCTGCTTGCGAAACCAATTCCTTCGGCTCAAACGTTTCATCATAGGCGTCGTTGAGAATCGTTGTCGATGCGTCGATGAGCTTGCGCAGAATCGCCTTGCTGGCAACAATTCCCGCATAGTAGACCGCGTGTGCCGCATTGGGAACGCTGTTCGCCAACTTCGCTAAGTAGGCGGCCCCCCCGACCAATTCGAAATCGCCACTCGCCTTCAGTTCGTGGATGAGAAGGGTCGGATCGATCTTCCGACCTGTCTCGAATAGGTTGATCATCGCCGAGTAAAGCTTCCGATTCGCATCGTCATAGAAGTCATCGGCTCGCAGAGCGAGGGCAAGGTCGTTCGCGATGTCGGGATTGAGGATCAGGCTTCCCAAGACCCCTGTCTCAGCGGCGAGATCGAACGGAGGAGAGCGATCCAGGAAATTGACGGTTTCCCCTCCTGGCCCTCGTTGGCCACTATCTTTACGAACCTTCTTGTTCTGTGTTGCCATAATCCTTGTCATCAATGCGAGGGTCGGAATTTTCAGAACCAAGTATTCTATCGGTTTAAGGAACGATGGCAAACAGATGAGGAAAACACCCCTGGACTGGGTTCCGAAAGAACCGGAGGATGAACCACGAATCGGATGAATCTTACGAATGAGAGAGGAGACTTGAGAACTGTCCTGAAATAACTTCCGTGTTTTTAAGTCTCGGCGCACCGCGTTTTATATCACCGCTCCCCTCGCCCCGCTTCGGGGAGAGGTTTGCCACCTTGGGGCTCTGCCCCAAACCCCGAGGTTTTTGGAAGCATGGCGCCGGTGTTCGAAAGATTTCGCCCCTCCTAGCGATTGAGAGCAGGATCGCCTCGCGAGCGTGGAACCCACTAGAAGCGGGGCATGGTTTCCTGTACCCGGGACAAAAAAACTTTCGAACACCGGCGCTATGCTTGGAAAACCTCGGGGGTTTGGGGGCTGGCCCCCAAGGTGGCACGGGCTGGGAGCTTGACAGAAGCTCGAGGATTTGAAAACGCAACCAGAAGCTTCGGGTAGTCAAATTCCCTGGAAAAATTCTTTTCATCAGGCCAGGCTGGGGGTGAGGGGTAGAAGTGCGAGAAATAATAGCCGAGTTTAAGCTGCCAACTACACTTTCGGTGTGTTCCGTGGCCGCTTTGTTTACGGAGGTGATTGCAATAGGAACGAGGATTGGCTCGCCATTTCGATCTGAGCTGGAAGCAGCGTCCACTTCACGCACCCTACGGCGAGGCATCCATCCCAGGTCTCACATCACGCCCTTCGTGCCTCAGGGACGTGCCACCCGACGCCTACCCAACAAGGGCTACGTGCACTCGCGACGCTGTCCCTCGCTTACGCCACGGGTTGTGATGGGGGGGCCCTTAAGAACTCCGCTCCCCTCGCCCCGCTTCGGATCGGGGGAAAGAGTCCTTCCGGAAAAATGCTTCACAGCATTGGCTTTTCCGGTATTCCTCTACTCCTTCTCCAACTATCCTCTTCCTCCCCCTTCCCCCTTCACCCTTCAAACTTCAAACTTCAAACTTCAAATGACCGACTCACTGCGTGGCTTGACCCCTGCGAGCAACAGTCCGATTCCATCTGTCTTCGTCAATCGACCGATGCTCCATCCCAATATCTACCGCAAGCGGTTGCTGCGAGTGGAGGGAAACCCTACGCCAGGGGACTGGGTCGCCGTATATCACATGAATTCCGATTACCCAGAGCGAGACTCTGAGGGAAGGCGGAGCGGGAAAACAAAACAACAAGATGAACCTGTGTTGTTCGCTTATGGAATCTACAACCCGCGCTCCGAAGTGGCGGTTCGGTTGATCTCTTGGTGGGGAGAATGGCCCGACGAGCCCTTCTGGGACAGGATTGTCGATAACGCAGTCTCCCTGCGCCGAGATGTCCTCAAGTTGGATGAAACCACCGATGCTTATCGCGTCATGCATGGGGAAGCAGACGGGGTTCCTGGACTGGTTGTCGATCGCTATGGGGATTGCCTCAGCGCCGAAATTTTTAGCCTTGGAATGTACTATCGATGCATACCGATTTTGGAACGACTACAACAACGCCTAGGAACCAAGCATTGGCTTATTCAAGAGTGCCCTCAATTTCTCAGCCAAGAAGGGCAGGGAATACCATCCCAAAAAAGTGAGGGCCTCCCCCCCACGGTGACCGTTCAAGAGAATGGAGTAAAGTATCGAATCCACTTTGGAACGGGACATAAAACCGGGTTCTTCTGCGACCAACGGGATAATCGAAAGATGCTTTCTCAGTTCTCCGAGGGAAAGTCGGTTCTCGACCTTTGTTGCTATACAGGAGGATTCTCCGTTCAAGCTGCCAAGGCTGGAGGTGCGAAGGACGTGACAGGTGTCGATCTCGACGAAGAGCCACTTGCGATGGCGAAGAAAAACGCCGATATCAATCAGACTCGAGTTCGCTTCGTCCAATCCGATGCGTTTGCGTTTATGCGCGATATGATCCGCATCGGTAAGAAATATGACGTCGTCGTTCTCGATCCCCCCAAGCTTATACGCTCGCGAGCGGAACTAGAGGAGGGGAGTAAAAAGCACTTCGATTTGAACAAGCTCGCTATGCAGCTCGTGAAGTCGGGAGGAGTGCTCCTCACCTGTTCCTGTGCTGGTCTACTCGACGAAGGTTCGTTCCATAACATCGTTCGTTCGGCAGCCAAAGCGACTGGGTTTGACGAGTCAGGAAAGCCCCATCCTCCGAGAACGCTTCAAATCCTCCATTCCACCGGCGCAGCCCCCGACCACCCCGTCGTCGCCCACTGCCCCGAAACCGGCTATCTGAAAAGCATTTGGGCGCGAGTGTTGTAAGGAGGTTTTAGATCGTTGAATCGCAAAGCGATGATCTTGGTTTGGAATCGCGTAGCGATGGCAGCACGTGACCGTGGGCGTTAGCCTGGCCTGACGCATCGGCGCGAATATAAAGTGTTTGGGATGTTTGGCCGACGCGTAAGCGAGGCCCGAAAATCACAACCCGTGGCGTAAGCGAG
>CAYMXM010000469.1:0-4460 GCA_964394065.1 uncultured Pirellula sp.
TCTAGCCGCCCCTACCCGGGGCTACCTATCCTTGACCTACAGTCAAGGCTAAGGGTGTGCTGTGAGACCTTGGATGGAAGCCTAGTTGCCAGCGCTGTCCCTCGCTTACGCCACGGGTTGTGATGGGGGAACGCTTCGCGTCCGCCCTCTTACCACCGATGCGTCAGGCCAGGCCGGGGGGGTGACTTCCACTCCTGCGCCGTTAAAAAATACCCTATACTTACGCCTCGCTCGCCTTAAGTCTATTTTGAAATTTATCGCTACGACCCATTTTTGGGGGGCTCGGTTGAACGCACGATTTAGTTATGTCACGAACCAGGATTCGCTCTTTCAGCTATGCGAGCGGATTGAACAGGAGAGGTTGGTCGCCTTTGATACCGAGTTCGTCGCAGAAGACTCTTACCGCCCAGAACTTTGCTTGCTCCAAGTCGCACTCGAACAAGAGATCTACGTCGTCGATCCTTACGAAGTCGATGACTTGACCCCTTTCTGGTTGCTCCTCACCCAACCCGAGACCCAAGTCGTCGTCCATGCGGGGCGCGAGGAAACCCTTTTCTGTTATCGTGCGACGCAGAAGCTGATCCCCAATCTCTTCGACATCCAATTGGGGGCCGCGTTTCTCGGCCAGGAGTACCCCGCGTCCTATGCGAACTTGGTCCATCGCTACACCGGGAGCAGTTTGGATAAAGAAGAGACCCGATCCGATTGGCGAAAGCGTCCTTTGACGAACCAGCAGTTTCAGTATGCTGCGCAGGATGTAAGAGACTTGTTAAAGCTCTACCGTTCGATGGCCAAGGATTTGACAAAGCTGCAGCGGTTGGATTGGGTTCAGGAGGAGACCAATCAATGGCAGGAGGATCTGAAGCAATACGAATCGGGGGAGAACTGGCACCGCATCAGTGGCATTCAAGCCTTGAGTGGTGTAAGTCTGGCGGTCGTTCGGGCTCTTTGGTATTGGCGAGAGGAGCGGGCGAAGGAGAGGGACTGGCCGGCCCGGAAGGTCTTGCGGGATGACTTGTTGATCGAATTAGCGCGGCGTGGGACGGCGGACGAGAAGAGGATGGCGAGTCTTCGCGGGATGGAGCATCGCCACGTACGGCAGATGATCCCTGAGTTAGCGAAGGTCATTCAAGAGTCCTTAAACGATCCCATTCCGAGTTGGCCTCGGAAAGCCAAGTATGGCAAAGGGCATCCTTCGCCGATGTTAACGCAGTTCCTTTCGGCAGCCCTCACCTGCATTTGTAGGACGAAGAAGATTTCCCCGGCGGTGGTAGCAACGGCGGACGAGTTGCGAGACTTCGTGAAGTTCCGGCTGGACGGATCGGATGGAGAAATTGCCCCCCCGACATTGTTGACCGGTTGGCGCGCGGAGATCATCGGCCGCGACCTCGACGACCTCCTCACCGGCAAGCTCGGCATGTTCCTCGACAACCCCACCAGCGACATGCCCATCCGCTTCCAACGAATCTGATCCCCTACGGTTCCAACAAACCTTGCGAATCGTGGTGGTAAGCACCACCGACAGCCAAGCCAATCCGCTTCACCAAGCAAGGAACCGTGCTGGCAAGTACTGTGCCGAACACTAGTGCCCAAAGAGGGCGAAGGGAGCAGGTTGCCAAAGCGATATGCGTGCGGAGACGCTCGGGCCACGAACAAGCGGAACTCTAAGCTATTTCGGTTTTAACTCTGCGTCCCTCCGCGTCCCCTGCGGTTAGATGAAAAGAGCCCTCTTTCCTCAAGTCTCAAGCCTCACCCCTCAAGCCTGCTCATCAAGCCTGCTCATCATCGTGCAAATCGGAGCCCCTTGGGGAATCATCTCTCCCGCATGGGGGATGTCGGAAAACCAATAGGACTCGTACTCCTCGTTGATCGGAGTCTTGGATCCCAAGAATTCCCCTTTTCCCGACTTCAGCGATTCAATCTCCGATTCGCTCAACCTCGTATCGGAGTCCGCGTAAAGGATTCGCTTCTGGAGCATTCGGTTTCCCAGGTATAGTCGTTCTCGAAACGTCGCAGTCTCCCCTCGCCACAGCGACAATCCGCTAGCTAGCTCCAGTATCTCCATTCCTGCGGTCCATCTTGGATTGATCTCGATCAAGTACCAATCCTCTGCGACGATGAAGTCCGCTTGCCAAAGCCCATGCCAGCCTGTCTCTCTCGTCACCAACGCAGCAAATCGATCCAGCCTGCTCCATTGATCTTCATTGAGGGAAACCGGGCCAGAGGAACCTTGATAGATAAACTCTCCCCAAGGATGTTCCTCCAAGGGGAGGCTGCGAGTCGCCCCAAGCGCCGAAGCACCGGAGTCTGAACTGATAAAGGTAACACCAAGGGAAACACCTTCGACATATTCCTGAACGATCGTTCTCTTCCTCGCACCAACGTCTCCCCTTTGCTCAATAAGGCGATCCGCAGATAAGTGTTTACCATTTCCATACGTGGCCCGGGCGTCTCGCCCGGAGTCGCAAAGACTGTTCCGGGCGAGACGCCCGGGCCACGGTGGTAGTTTGATATCTGTCGCTCGCCTAACAAGCGGAAAGTCATAGGAAACGATCCCCACCCCTCCCGCTCGATCGCATGGTTTCAATAAAACTCTCGAAGTTCGATCGGTGGTTTTTTGAAATCGCTTCGGATCAAAATCTTCCAACCAACAAGTTCTCGGAAAACTTAGCCCGACCGAATCAACCCATCGTTTCCAGGATTCCCAATCCCGCATACTCCTCCAGGAAGGGATCGGTGGGATGTTGGAATAAAGGGGGCTCAGTTCCTCTAGTAAGTCAAATCGGTTTTCCATGCCTCCAGCAAAGAGAATAGGGATAGCGCCAAAGGTCTTTTCCCATTGGACCAACTGGTTTCGTATCTCCGCTTCCCGTTCTAGAGATTCGACTCGAGAAACTTGGTGTGCCGCTTTATGGAGATCGCAGTCTCCACAGCAGTCGATCGCTAAAGGACGCATCCCCGCTCGAACAACGCTCTGGGCAAGCGCACGGCATGAGAACCCGACTAAGGCGACGTAGTCTCGGGGGTGTGGTGGGTGAGAATTAATCATGACCTAGTCAATGTTAGAGGAGAGAGTAACTCTAGCTTCTGAGCATCCCTGTCAAGCTTTTTTTCCTCGGAGAATGGGTTCCAATTGCCGCGTCTAGTTGTTTCCATGGATTGGTCCCGGTTCTCAATCGCGTTAGCGATGGCAGCATTTAGCCTGGCCTGACGCATCGGCGCGAATACAAAGTGTTTGGGTAGTTTGGCCGACGCGTAAGCGAGTCCCGAAAATCACAACCCGTGGCGTAAGCGAGGGACAGCACTGGCAACCAAGCATCCACCCAAGGTCTCACAGCACGCCCTTCGTGTCTCAGGAGCGTGCCACCCGACGCCTTGAAATACTCCCGACGAGGGCTACGTTCACTCGCGACGCTATCCCTCGCTAACGCCACGGGTTGTGATGGTAGCACGCTTCGCGTCCTACGCCTTAACACCGATGCGCCAGCTCGCCCCCAGCCCCTCTCCCCGAAGCGGGGCGAGGGGAGCAGGTATCAAAGGGGGAAGGTTAGAATTTCATCCTCCCCTCGCCTAGTGTTCAACATAAAGAATCCTAGAATGAGTCGAACTCTTACTCCCCTTCTTGAAGCGAACCTCATTATGCCGAAGAAAAAAGCAAGCGCAAAGCCTAAGCAAAACAAGGTCAAAAGCAAAGTCCCTCAACGAATCATCCTTCGAACAGGAGAGGCACTCGTCGAAGCAGAACCCGCTTGGTCGGCTGCTGAACCGGAAGTTATCATCGGGGAATTCGATGGACCGGTTGGCTATGCCTTTGCCAATCTAATCGGCAACCAGGCCAAGGGACATACCAAGGTTTTCGCGATCCTCAACAGCGATGTACAGGTGAAGCCTGCAACCATTATGGTGAGCAAGGTCACAGTCAACAACGAGAAGTACACGAACATCTTGATGGGAACCGTCCAAGCCGCAATTGCGCATGGAGTTCTCGACGCCGTTCGCGCGGGGGCGATTCCGAAAGCAAAAGCAAACGACCTTGGAATCATCGTTTCGGTTTGGCTCGATCCGTCGATCGTCGATGTAGAGTATGACCCGAAGCTTCTCTTCAAGACCCATCGAGAAGCGACTACCAAAGCGATCGTAAAAGCGATGAAGAACGAACCTTCGATCGATTGGTTGTTAGAGAACCAAGAAAAAGTACCGCACTATTTCCATCAACTAGCGCTCGATGGGAAATTGTAGAGAGGGCGATCGTGGCCCGGGCCACGAAATCACAACCCGTGGCGTAAGCGAGGGATAGCACTGGAAACCAGTCGTAGGGTGTGTGAAGTGGTTGCTGCTTCCATCTTGGATCGAGATAGCGAGTCAACCATGGCTCCTATTGCAATCACCTTCGCACCCAAAGCGACCACGGAACACACCGAATCAGGCTTGAGGGGTGAGGCTTGAGACTTGAGGAAGAA
>CAYMXM010000470.1:0-4443 GCA_964394065.1 uncultured Pirellula sp.
CCCCTCATCCCCAGCCCTTCTCCCCCAAAGGGGGCGAAGGGAGCAGAAATCTTAATTGCGCCGCGAGTGCACGTAGCCCTTGTCGAGAATATCTCCAGCGCCGGATGGCACGCCCTTGAGGCACGAAGGGCGTGCTGTGAGGTTTTGGATGGATGCCTGGTTGCCAGCGCTGTCCCTCGCTTACGCCACGGGTTGTGATTTTCGGGCCTCGCTTACGCGTCGGCTAAACATCCCAAACACCTCATATTCGCACCAAGGTTGTTAGCCTACTCCGCGCGTTTTTTGAGACCGGGGATCTCGCTGAGCTTGGCGCTGACCAGCTTCCCCCAGGTTTTGTAACCATCTTTGTTTTGATGGAGCATATCTTTGACGAAGAACTCCGGACGAGGTTGCCCTTCCGACGTGAGATAGGAGCCGCGAGTGTCGAGGAAGTAAACATTATCGAGCTTCTCAGCCAACGCTTCCAACGCCTTGTTCCCTTCTTCAATCTTGGGCCAAGCTTTGAAGCGGGAGGGAGTCGCAGTGATGCTGATGATCAAAATGGGTGCATCTTTGACTTCGTTGCGCACCGACTCGATCACCGACTGCGCAAGTCGCGCGACCTCTTCCGGCGTCTTGTCAGTCTCTTTCCCTAAAATATCGTTTGCCACGAAGATCGCAGCCGCTTGGAATTTGAGTCCTTTGACGAGGTTGGGGACAAAAAGAGCATTGTCGCAGAACTTCGAGCCACCGAAACCGCGGCGGACAGCTTTCCATTCCGGTAGATCTTCATCGATCGTTTTCCAGAGTTTGATACTCGAACTCCCAAGAAACAGGATGGCGTTATCGCTCCCATCTTGACTGTTGGTCGCAGACATCGTGGCGATCTCTTTGGCCCATCGCTCGGACTGCTTCAGATAGGGTTGGAGTGCGTATTTCTCAATATGTTCGGGAGCGACTAGATCCTTCAACTCCACCACCGGTGCTTCGACTTGTTTCTCCTGCCCGTACAAAGGAGGTTGAGTCGCTGGAACGAAGCACGTTGCCAAACCGAGGGCTAGCAAAGCAGTGAGCTGGATGGGAGTTTGATTCATAGCAGAATTCCTTGGCGGGTAAGATACTCGATGACCTGCTGCGCAGAGGCGGAGGCCGGTTGTTGGTCGGTCCTCAATTCTAACTCAGCTCGATCGGGAGATTCGTAGGGATCGGAGATCCCTGTAAAGTTTTTAATCGTCCCGGCGACGGCTTGTTTATAGAGCCCTTTCGGGTCTCGCTCCATGCAAACTTCGAGCGGAGTGTTAACATAGACCTCGATGAACGAGCCGGCTCCATTTTGCTTCTCCACCCATTTCCGAACTAGGTCTCGGTCTCGCCGGTAGGGGCTGACAAAAGCGGTTAGACAGATCAGTCCCGCGTTGGCAAAGAGCTCGGTTACAGCTCCGACGCGACGGATATTCTCCTCGCGGTCCTGCTGCCCAAAGCCGAGTCCGAACCGGGTGGCAAACTCATCGCTATAGTCGGTCGCCAAGAGATTGGGACCGGCGCAAAGCCCGTGCCGGACGTTGTCTCCATCGAGAAGAAAGCTCTGAACACCTCGCTCGAAGAGAGATCGATCGACCAAGTTCGCAATCGTACTCTTCCCCGAGCCGCTCAAGCCGGTGAACCAAACGACGCAACTCCGGTGCTTGTTGCGAGCGGACCGTTCCTGAGCGGTAACCGATTGCTCGTGCCAGACGACCTTCGGGGCTTCGCTCATGACGACTTGGTCAACGCTGCAGAAATCTGATTCATGACCGTATGCTCTCCCTTGGAGATCGCCCCCCAACCGAGAACCCCGCCTGCCGATTGGGCGACTTCTTTGATTTCACCCAGAAGCGTTTCTCGCAATGCCTTCGCTTCTTCGGCTGGCAGTTCCTGAACCAGCCCCCGGGCGTAGGTTTCCCAAGCTCCCAACAGCTCGCTGCTAGGCTTTCGTTCTAGCCAACTGTGGAGAAGGCTCATCGCTGGGCTTCCTTTGTCGATCGCATGCTTGGCGATCAATTCTTCCACTTTTTCACGTTCCGAAGCCTCGAGCGTTCCATCAGCCCAGGCAACCGCCACGATCGGAAAAAGCCGCAACGCGGCGAAGGTTGGAGCGGAAACTCCCAGCTTCCGGATCGCCTCAAGGATCTTGGAATCCTTGATACCGGTAACCCTGGAGATTTCAGCGATGGCTCCTTCGGCGCTTACCTGCTCTTTAAGTATTTCTAATAATGCAGCGTCCTGTTGTGCAAAGAACAGGTCTTCCAAGGCATCTCCACGCTGTTGCAAAGAATCGCCGTTCGACATCGTTTCGCCTATTCGAAAAGGAAAGGATAGTAGAAAATGTTACATGGATAGAATATCCGCGTATGGCTCGGGCGAATACCCCCGAGCGGACTCACTCTCCCCACCACTTGAAAAACATGTCGACCAGCAAGTCACCTCGAACGATGTTCCAAAAGATCTGGGACAACCATGTCGTCTACGCTGAACCAGGGAAGCAAGCCATTCTTTACATCGATCTCCACTTGGTCCATGAGGTGACGAGTGCGCAGGCCTTCGAGGGGCTACGTCTCGCTGGACGAAAGGTGCGTCGCCCTGAACGGACGGTCGCAACTCCCGATCACAATGTTCCGACGAGCAATCGTTCCCTGCCGATCGCGGACCCGATCGCGAAGCAGCAGATCGATACCCTTCGAAACAACTGCGAAGGATTCGGGATTCGTCTTTATGACTTGAACGACAGGGATCAAGGGATCGTTCACATCATCGGTCCCGAGCAAGGTTACACGCAGCCGGGAATGACGATCGTTTGTGGAGACTCCCACACCGCGACGCACGGCGCGTTTGGCGCTCTGGCTTTCGGGATCGGAACCAGCGAAGTCGAACACGTTCTCGCAACGCAAACCCTTCTTCAAACCTTGCCGAAGACTTACGAACTTCGAGTCGACGGCGAACTGGCCCCCGGGGTAACCGCCAAAGACTTGATCCTCTATTTGATCGGCAAACTGACCACGGCGGGTGGGACTGGCTATGTTCTCGAGTATACGGGGGAAGTGATCCGTCGCTTGAGCATGGAAGAGCGAATGACCGTTTGCAACATGTCGATCGAAGCTGGGGCTAGAGCGGGGATGATCGCTCCCGACCAAATCACCTACGACTATTTGCGAGGTCGCCCATTCGTACCAAAGAACTTCGATGCTGCCGTCGAGATCTGGAAGCAACTTCCGAGCGATCCAGGAGCGAAGTACGACCGGGTCGACATTTACAAGGGTTCCGACATCGAACCGCAAGTCACCTGGGGCACCAATCCGGGACAGGTTGCGTCGATCAGCGACAACGTCCCCGATCCGAAATCTTTCGGGGATGACACAGAGCGGAAGTCGGCCGCGAACGCCCTTGAGTACATGGGACTAGAAGCGGGCAAGCCACTCACTTCGGTCGCGATCGATCGAGTCTTCATCGGGTCTTGCACCAACGCTCGGATCGAAGACCTTCGCGCTGCGGCGAACGTCGTGAAGGGATATCAGGTCAGCGATAAGGTCTACGCGATGGTCGTTCCTGGAAGTGGCCAAGTGAAGCGTCAGGCGGAAGCGGAAGGGCTCGATCAGATCTTCAAAGAGTCGGGATTCGATTGGCGGGAAGCAGGGTGCAGCATGTGCCTCGCGATGAACCCAGACCGGCTTGAACCAGGCGAACGATGCGCCTCGACCTCGAATCGAAATTTCGAAGGTCGTCAAGGGAAGGGTGGTCGAACCCACTTGGTATCCCCAGCGATGGCAGCTGCCGCTGCGATCTCAGGGAAGTTTGTCGATATTCGAGATTGGTCGTACAAGTCATAGAGGGGAAGCGCAAGCCATGAAAGCATTCACAAAAGAGACAGGTGTCGTTGCCGCGATGGATCGAGCCAACGTCGATACCGACCAAATCATCCCGAAGCAGTTCCTCAAACGGATTGAACGATCCGGCTTTGGCCAATTCCTTTTCTTCGATTGGAGATTCAACGAAGACGGAACGGAGAATCCGACTTTCGAGTTGAACCTACCGCGCAACGCGGGGGCATCGATCCTCCTGGCTCGCCGCAATTTTGGAAGTGGCTCCTCGCGCGAACATGCGGTGTGGGCCATCGATGACTACGGGCTTCGCTGCGTCATCGCCCCATCCTTTGCAGATATCTTCTACAATAACTGCTTCAAGAACGGAACGCTCCCGATCCCTCTTAGCGAAGAGCAAGTCGAAGAGTTGTTCAAGCGTCATGCTGCAAACGAGAAGTACACCCTCACGGTCGATCTTGAAACCTGCAAGATCACCGACGATCAAGGTTTCGAAGCGACCTTTGAGCTTGAGCCGTTTCGACGCCATTGCATGTTGAACGGACTCGATGACATCAGCTTAACGCTGGAACATGAAGACAAAATCAGTGAGTTTGAAAAGTCCCACGCG
>CAYMXM010000471.1:0-4425 GCA_964394065.1 uncultured Pirellula sp.
CCATCCACTCAACGCTTCTTGGCCACTCCCAAATATCTCGTAACGAAAATGACAAATATTGACACATAACGGGCGACTGAGGATACTGGGTTCAAAGGAGATAAGTTCATGGGATCGACACTAAATCTGTCGCTTACCGACGAGTTGCGAGCTTTCGTGGATGGCCAATCAGGGGACGGTACTCTGTATGCTACCCCCAGCGAGTTCGTCCGAGATTTGATTCGCAAGCATAAGCAGCAAATGGAAGCGGAACGTCTTCGTGTCGGTGTGATCGAAGGCTTCCAAGATGCGATCGAGGGGCGGGTGCAGGTGTACAAAGGGAGTGTCCGTGACCTGATGAAGAAGAAACGCCAATAATGGCCAAGGCGAGAAAGGCGAAAGTTCTTATTGCCGATCGAGCGGTCGCGGATCTTCTGGAGATTGAGTCCTACACAATTGACCACTGGGGGAAATCGCAAGCGGAGAAGTATCTTGACGCATTCGACCGCTTCTTTAATCTTCTCGAATCCGAACCAGGAATTCTGCGGCCAATCCCCTTGGTTGACACACTTCTGTCTCATACCGTTGAATCGCACGTCGTGGTTTGCACGCGATGGAACGAAGACGTGCTGGTGTTGACCATCGTGCACGCAAGTCGTGACATTGCCACGCACTTGGATCGATTACTTCCAACACTGAAGTTTGAGGCCGAGTCGTTAAAGAAGCGGTTGCCTTAGCTACGCTGCAATGGCAGGGATACTTATGGGCTTCGAAGTTAGCTCACAAGTTCCTTGACAGTGCGGTGAATCGGATCGATGTCGAGCACGAAGCCGTGGTTCACAAGTTTGTTGCTTTGGTTGCAGCAGGAGCAGTTCATGATGGTCGTGTCGGCGTGCTGGACCATCCCGAAGTTTCGGATGCCAGGTTCGTCGTGGATATGTCCGAATGCGTGAAGGATCGGTTTGATTCTCTCGGTGACATGGCGGGTGAGTGAATTGGAGCCGACATGGATTGGGGCATTGGTGTCGAAATCGCGCGTTACATCGAAGAACCCTTTGGGTGGTCCGTGGGAGATGAGGATGTCGACGTTGTCGGGAATCGACTGCCACACGGAGTCGAGATCTTCGCGTGGTCGCATGTAAGCCCAGTCGAAGAATTTCGGGGTATAGGGAGTGCCGAATATGAGCAACCCGTCAAGCTCGGTCATCTCGTGAATCAGAAAACGGATTCCGGGATACTGCTCGGGACGAACAAGCCCTTGCTCGATCGCGATCGAATGATTGCCCGGGACGAAGATCTTGGTAGGGATATCGAGTGCCAAGTACCACTCGAAAAAGGCTCTTGCTTCGGGCCTCCCCGTGCGAAAACGTCATCGGGAGCATGAATGGTTGGAGATGCCGCAGCTAACACGGCAATCGCTTGGTTAAGCAGAGATTCGTTTGTTCCGATTCTTTTCTGACGATCGAAACCACTTCACGAAAAAATGACCCGCGAAGGTGTGGTCTGCGGAATCGCAGATGTCTTGGTCGCCACTCTGGCGACAACTATCGGCGACGGAGAGCTCGATGGTGGTGCGTTTAGAGACGTGACCGCGGTCGAAAAACTTGATTCAGGGCAGCGGGGAACTAATCTCAAAGCCTAGCATCCATGTGCAAATATTCTGCTCCGACCAAGCTTTTCTCAGGAAATCCACTGTTTCGACGATGGCCAGCTTTCGCAACATCTATACGTCACTCATGCTCGTCATCGCCGGCTCTACTAGCAAGGAACTGGCCCGCCAGGTGAGCTACCTCAAGGCCGAAAACCAGATCCTCCGGAGCCGACTTCCCGAGCGACTTATTCTAACTCATCGCGAAAAGAATCGCTTGGTTAGATTTGCTAAGAACCTGGGATCGGCGCTCAACGAGCTGGCCACGATCGTCCACCCATCGACGATCCGGCGTTGGATTCGCGACGCCTCAGACAAAGTTGCGAAGGCGCGAAAGAATGTCGGCAGGCCGCGCACGGCCGAGAAGATTGAGAAGTTAATCCTCAAGTTGGCAAAGGACAACTCGTGGGGCTACACGCGGATTCTCGGCGAACTGAAGAAGCTCGGAATCGAGTCGGTGACTCGCAATACTGTGAAAAACATTCTCAAGCGAAACGGCTACGACGTCGGTCCGAAACGCGGTCCTGGCACCTGGGACGAGTTCATCAAACGCCATGCGAAAACCATGTGGCAGTGCGACTTCTACTCCAAAAAGGTTGTTTCGAAAACTGGCCTACGCGACCTGTTTGTCTTGGTCTTTCTGCACTTGGAAACACGCCGAGTCTTCATCACGCCTGCGAGTTACCATCCCGATGAAGCCTGGGTGTTAGAGCAAGCCGAGGCGTTCAAGCAACACGTGAAAGATGAGAAATTGTCATGTAAACTCTTGATGCATGATCGCGATACAAAATTCACGAAATCGTTTGACGAGGCATTCTCGGCTGGCAAGCGTGACGTCAAAGTCTCAGCGTTTCGGTCACCTAACACAAACGCATACGTCGAGCGATTCATCCAGACGCTGCAGCAAGAATGCCTCGACCATTTCGTGGTGTTTGGCAAGGCGCACTTCGATCATCTCTGTTCGGAATATCGCGAGCATTACCACATTGAGAGGCCTCATCAGTCACTCGAGAACCTTGTACTTCCGACCGCAAAAGCTAAACGCACTAAGAAGTCGAAAAAGCAATCACCTGCCCCCGAAACGATTCCACTATCGAGCATCCGCTGCAAAGAACGACTCGGAGGCCTGCTGAAGCACTATTCGCGAACGGCTGCGTGAGTAACGAATACTGCTTAACTATTCAGCAAAACTAGCTACGTTGAACCTGTGTGACGCGAGATTAGCGAACAAAAGTTAGTATAGATTTGTTCGCAGAGTCTAGTCGCCGAGCAGCCTCTTAGTTCCGCAAGCACCTTGACCGTCGACTCGATTCGCTCAGCAAGAGTTTCGCATTCTTTGCCCTTTAAAAACGGTGCATCTGACTCGGTCAGTATTCTCTCTAAAGGTACGCGTCTTGCCACGGTAGTTCCAGATTTTGAATGAAGCATTTGATCATTGATGCTAAAGAAGCAATCCATATCCAAGGCAAGGTCAAGTTCCTTCAATGAACCGGAAAACCAATGAAACACAAACGATCCAGCATCAGGCTTTTTTCGAAGAAGATCCAAAACCGAAGTTGCTGATGCACGACTGTGAATACTAAGTACCTTCCCGCCGGCAATAGTGCACTCTTCCAGAATCTGCTCGAATACAGCGATTTGGTCATTCCAGCTGCTACGAAATCGATCGCTTCCATCGAGCCCCACTTCTCCGACCCAAGTGACTTGATTTAGGTACTTAGCAAACTGAGCCATATCACCTTTTCGAGTGCCTACAAGTTCAGGGTGCATCCCCAATGCCGGCAAAACACCGTTTGCCAAGTCTGTATACCGGACTGAGCCTTTGAAAGCCGCCGGAGTGGTCGTAACTGCGATCACCTGCAATCTCGCCCGAATAACTGACTCCAAGATTCGCTGCGGATCAGGATGAAGATCTATGTGGCAATGTGCGTCTACGAACATCTCATAGCGTCCTTCAAGAACACATTAACTTCCTGCAATCCTCGTTTTGCAACTTGGACAAGAGATTCTCGATCGCTTACTTCGCTCTCGAATAGCAATGGCAAAACAGCACGTTGAATCCACGTTGTGTCATTGTGGTTCGATGAACCCAAAAGGGCGCACCTCACGTCATCGGATTTGAGAAAGCCATTCATATCAGAGCCTGGCCCATACTTGTATACCGTATGATCTGAAATTCCACTCCCTTTGAATGCAGCTCTTCGTATTATGCAAGGTACGCACCTTCCGCAATGCTGGTTGATTCGACCACTTTTACCGCAGCTCATCGATTGACATAACAACTTTCGCAGAGCAGAAGGATTCTTGCAGTTCTTAAACATTTCACCTTTGGTCATGTACTGATAATTGTTCTTTAGTTCAACATTCACTCCGATGGAGTTAAGAAGCGATTGCAACTGACCTATGAAGCATGGATGTGTCGTTCGAGTGCTTGCGCTCCCAATTCGCGATTCAGTCAAAGCGGGGTTAAGCGATATGAGACCATTCTCGCTACCGTGAATCTCTATACGCTCACCCTGATGGTAAGCTTCCGTTGATACAGCTGCGATCGCTGCGAATCCAAAGAAGCCCATCGATCGCGCGCGCTGTGATCCTTCATTGTCAAATGGAATATGCAATCCGTGCGTCCAGCCAAGATGATGGCACGCATTGCCAGCAGTTGCAAATTGTGCTTGAACAAGCTTCTCTGAAGAAGTTTGACTTACAGCAATCCATTTGCGGTTTTGGAATCCGAGATCTAACGCGTAAGCGTACACGCTGACGGCGCAGAATTTCCCTTGATCTCGGCGCGCAGGATA
>CAYMXM010000472.1:0-4419 GCA_964394065.1 uncultured Pirellula sp.
GTAGGAGTGCTAGAAATCATAGCCAAGTTCGCTCTTTCCTTCGGCGTAGAAAGAAGACCTGACCTTAGGACACCAAAGCGGCGTCCGGTGGGGACAAGCCCCATCCGGACGGTGAGATGTTATGAGAGGACGAGCTAGGGCGCCAAAGCGGTGTCCGACGGGGACAAGCCCCGATCAGACAAGAAACATTCAATTTCCCAGAGAAAAATGCTTCACAGCGTTTCCCACCGGGGCTACCAAAAACGTGACCATGTTTAAACTTGACAATTCTCCCAGTCCTCCTATCTCTTACTCCGATGCGTCAACACAGGCTTGAGCGGCCCTGGGATGGAAACGGGCGTAGCTTTTCAACAGGGGCTTTGAATGGAGAGGTTGTTTAACGGAATGAATTCCGTTCTACGTTGTTTCCAAGAACCTTACTACCGAGGGGTTGCCGACGGGGACGTACTGGCCGGTGAAGGTTAAGCCGCCGTTGGCGAGGTCTACCCGGAAGATGGCCAAGTTGTCGCTTCGTTGATTACAGCAAACAAGCCATCTTCCCGAGGGATCGAGGGTGAAGCTGCGGGGGTAGTTTCCTTGCGACCAAACTTCGTTGAGATACCGCAGCGATCCGTCTGGTGCGATCTCAAAGGTTGCGATCGAATCATGAAGACGATTTCCGGCGTAGAGATACTTCCCGTCCGCGGAAACCAAAATTTCTGAGCAGAAGTTGCTTCCTGCGAACTTCGGTGGAAGGGTTGAGATTGTTTGCCGTTCAAGAAGCGTTCCTGCAGAGGCGTCGAACTCAAAGAAGACAACGGTCGAACCCTCTTCTTGAATCGAGTAGAACCACTTCTCGTTCGGGTGAAAGCTGAAGTGACGAGGTCCATCCCCTGGTGGAAGAGAGATTTGAGGTGTAGGCGCCGGATGAAGCTTCCCCGCATCGGGATCGAACCGCCAAAGATAAAGTCGGTCCAGTCCTAAATCGACATGGACGACCAAACGCCCACTTGCATCGGCTTCGATCATGTGTGCGTGGGTTCGATCGTGCCCACTAAATGCAAAGCTTCCCTCGGGTGCATGGGTCGCTTTGGTAGGGCCGATGACTCCGACATCTACTTGTACGTCGGAAGCCTCCAGCAGCTCCCCTTTCGAACCGATCGGAAGAACTGCAACGGAACCACCGAAGTAATTGGCAACCAGAAGATGTTTGCTCGTCGGGTGCAAGCTGACGTAGGTCGGTCCCGCTCCTCCTGACGTGACCGTATTGATTTCGGAAAGCAAACCAGTCTTCCGATCGATCTTCCAGGAGGTGACCGTTCCGTGGCGTTCCTCACCGACGCGATCGGTTTCGTTCGCACTGTAGAGATATTCTCCGGTCGGATCGATTGCGAGGCAGCTCGGACTGGTTCCCAGCTCGGTAATGCCGAGGGGGGTGAACGCCCCGGTTGTTTTGTCAACTTCAAAGATATGAATCCCTTTCCCGTTCCCTGGCGGCAAGTCGACTTGGGTGGGAAGTACATCGCGAAGGGGGGAGCTGAATGTTCCAACGTAGGCGATCAACCGCTTCCCCTTGGAAGAATCCCCCTCTTTGTTTTGAGCCCCTTCTAGCAACGGGTGGGAGGTAGCTGAAGCGATCAGTCCGCTGGTTAGAGCGGCGGAAGTGGTTCGTAGGTAGGAGCGGCGCGTGAAGAGGGCGTGGGAGTCGACTGATTTGTGTTCTGGACTGGCGAGAAGCGGTTTCATGGTAGTATGGAATTGAGTTTGGAAATGGATTCGTAGATCCCAATATTGAAACACAGAGGCACAGAGGGCACAGAGAATTTTGGTTATTTATTCTTTCCCTTCAACTCTGTGCCTCTGTGTTTCCAAAATGATCCCTACTTCAAAAACCTTTCAGATCGAGAGGCACAGAAATGAAACGAAATCGATTGTCGGCGATTACGGTCGTTCTACTGGCTGTCGTTTATACCATGTTAACTTCCCGTTCTCCCAGCAATACGACCACGTCGCAAGAAGGAGGGGGGAAAGACGCGATCTTGGTGAAAGACCTCACTCCTCAACGAGTTATCGGACATCTCGGGCATCCTCTGGGAACGGTTGTTCGTGTAACCGGGACCGCATTGGATGCCGATACAACCCGAAGAAAGGCCGATGCGGGAAAGGCGATGTTGCGGATAGAAGCGGTAAACGGCCTAGCCTTAGATCCTCATTTTCTTGTCCCCGTTGATCGGGCAGAGAAGGGGGTGGTGAAACCCAAGCCGGGGGAATCCTTTGACTACTACGTGCACGAACATGGTGAATTTGATGGAGTGGTCGTTCTGCCCTCCGAAGTGGGGATTGAGCGGCCCGTCATCACCCATGACGGCTTTCAGTATCGAGCGCGGATCACGATTCATAAAACGCTTCTTGAGCCGTGAGGAAGAACCACGAATCGAACGAATCTCTAATCAGGCTTGAGGGGTGAGGCTTGAGACTGATTCGTAAGTAGTCGTAGGGTGTGTGAAGTGGCCGCTGCTTCCAGCTCAGATCGACATGGCGAGTCAATCCTCGTTTCTATTGCAATCACCTTTCGCACACAAAGCGGCCACGGAACACACCGGGAGTGTAGTTGGCAGCTTAAACTCGGCTATTGTTCCTAACACTTCTACCCCTCACCCCCGGCCCCTCTCCCCGAAGCGGGGCGAGGGGAGCGGAAACCATTTTGTTTTTAACTCTGCGTCCCCAGCGGTTAAACGGGAGCCCCCTCTTCCTCAAGCCTCACCCCTCAAACCTAAGACGGTGTGTTACGTGGTCGCTTTCAGGGCAAATATGGTTGCAATGGAAATGGGGTTGGTTCGGCAGATGACTTTTGGTCGGTGATGGCGACCACTTCACACACCCTACCAACCCCTTGCGTCCCTGGCTTATAGGCCCTTCAACTTTTGCTAGGGGTGACTACACTATACCCCTTCGCAATTGCGGGGAGCTGTTCGTGTGGAGTTATTGGGAACGGCGTCTCGCTCCTGTTTTTAACTTCCTAGTTCCCTATTTGTGGGAGATCGTTTCGTGGCTTCGGGCAAGTATATTTTCACAAGTGAATCCGTTTCGATGGGGCATCCCGACAAATTAGCGGACCGGATTTCGGATAGCGTTTTGGATGCTTTGTTAGCTCAGGACCCCATGAGCCGTGTCGCTTGTGAGACCGTCGTTACCACGGGATTGGCCATGATCGTTGGGGAAATCACCACCAAAGCGATCGTCGACTACGCCGATATCGTCCGGAATGCCATCCTCGCCGTCGGTTACGACGACGATGAATCGGGGATTTCCGGTCGGACTTGCAACGTCATGGTGGCTCTCGACAAGCAAAGCCCGGATATCGCGATGGGGGTTGATTCCTCCGATCAGAAGGATATCGGGGCAGGGGACCAAGGTCTCATGTTCGGATATGCTTGCAACGACACCCCCGAACTGATGCCTCTCCCAATCGCCTTGGCGCATCGGATCACCAACCGACTCACCGAAGCCCGATTCAACAAGGAAGTCGACTGGCTTCGACCTGACTCCAAGAGCCAGGTTTCGGTCATTTACGAAGGGTTTAAGCCGGTCGGAATCAATAACGTCGTCGTTTCCACCCAGCACGCACCTCACGTTTCTCAAGAAGAGATCCGAGAGTTTGTCATCGAGAAGGTGATCAAGCCTTGTCTCCCGAAGGAAATGGTTTCTACCGATATCGTTTATCACATCAACCCGACCGGCAAGTTCGTGGTGGGTGGTCCTCACGGGGACAGCGGATTGACCGGACGGAAGATCATCGTCGACACCTACGGTGGATGGGGCCGGCACGGGGGTGGGGCGTTCAGCGGTAAGGATCCGACCAAGGTGGACCGAAGCGCGGCTTACATGGCCCGCCACATCGCTAAGAATATCGTTGCGGCAGGTCTTGCAGATCGATGCGAAATTCAGCTCGCCTATGCGATCGGTGTCAGCAAGCCGGTTAGCGTTCGGGTCGATACGCAAGGTTCCGGGAAGGTTGCTGACGAGAAGATTTGCGAGATCGTTCAGAACTATTACGACCTTACCCCGCGTGGAATCATCGAACACCTCGATCTTCGCCGCCCCATCTACAGCAAAACCTCAGCCGGTGGGCACTTCGGACGGAACGAGCCTGAGTTCTCCTGGGAACAAACCGAGGATGCGGCAGACCTAGCTGCCGCCGCGAAAGCGTAAAGTAGAACGGAATTCATTCCGTTAAAGTGGAACGGAATTTATTCCGTTAAACAACGCTTCCAGCTGAAGGCTCTAGATTTTGGACTATAGGCTTCGAGGTAAGCAACCACGAATCTTACGGATAAGAGGATTGCCCCCAGAAGCCTGACTCGGTAGGCACCACACTTATATTTCTGCTCCCTTCGCCCCCTTTGGGGGAGAAGGGCTGGGGATGAGGGGGTAGCGACC
>CAYMXM010000473.1:0-4419 GCA_964394065.1 uncultured Pirellula sp.
ATATTTATCGAGCTTTCGATACAAAGTTCTCGCACCGATGCCGAGGATCTTGGCGGCTTCTTCTCGGTTTCCGGCGGTGATCTTGAGAGTCTCTTCGATCGCCCAGCGTTCGATTTCATCCATGCTTCGGCCGATCAATTGCGATTCCTCACCTAGCAATCCCGAGGGGATCGGAGGGAGTTCGATCTTGCTCAATGAATCCTTCGGCGATGTGCCGGCAGGAGAAACGACGGCGTCCGACAACTCGGGTGGGAGGTCGTCGATATCCAGTTTGCCGTCGGTATCGAGAACGACCATCGTCTCGACGAAATTTCGAAGCTGTCGGATGTTCCCAGGCCAATCGTAAGCGAAGAATTTTTTGGTGACTGCAGGGGTGAAGTTGCAGGGGGCGTGATTGTGACGCTTGATGAAGGTCTTTCGGAAGTGGTCCATCAGCGGAATGATGTCGTCTCGACGATCCCGAAGAGGAGGCAAATGAACCGTTACGACTTTGAGGCGATAGTAAAGATCGTTTCGGAAGAGCCCTTCGTCGATCATTGCTTCCAACGGGCGGTTCGTCGCGGAAATCAACCGAACATTGACCTTGATCGACTTATTATCCCCCACGCGGGTGATTTGGTGTTCCTCGAGGACTCGCAGGAGTTTGATCTGCGTACTCATCGGCATGTCCCCGACTTCATCGAGGAATAATGTCCCTCCGTCGGCGTATTGAAAGGCCCCTTCTCGGTCGGTCACCGCGTCGGTGAAGGAGCCGCGAACGTGTCCGAACAGCTCGCTCTCGACCAAGTTCTCAGAAACGGCCCGGACGTTCAACGCGACCATCCGCTTCCCCTTGCGCGGGCTGTTTTGGTGGATGGCACGTGCAATGAGCTCCTTCCCCGTCCCACTCTCACCGGTGATTAAGACGGTGGCGTCGGTCGGAGCAATTCGTTTGAGCCGGTCGATCAAATGTTGCATCTGGGGGCCGGCGTAGACGATTCCTTCGAAGCCGAACTTTTCGTCGAGGCGCCGGCGGAGTTCCACATTCGTTTGCTTCAGTTGGACCGCTTCGGCCGCTTTGCCGACAATCGCGCGGAGGCGGTTGGGGGTGATCGGCTTTTCCAGGAAATTGAAAGCCCCCAGTTGCATCGCTTCGACCGCTTTGGTCACCGTCGCGTGCCCCGTGACCATGATCGTCTGGCTTTCGGGGAGAAGTTGTCGAGAGAGGGCGAGCATTTGCATTCCATCAAAATCGTTCATGACCAGATCGGTGATGACGACATCGAAGGTATTTTGCTCCAGCTGGCGTTTTCCTTCGGGGCCGCTGGTGGCCACGGTGCAGCGATACCCTGTTTTTTCTAAGCTTTCCGTCATCGCCTGCGCGTGGGCGGGGTCATTATCCACGACGAGGACGGAGAAGGACTTTGGATCGATTTCGGAGGCCGCTCCCTGGGCGAGAGCCCCTCCTGTTAGAGAATCATCGATTTGCATGACAGTTTGGCTTTGCAGTTCGGCTGAAAGGTATTACTTTACGAACAGGGATTTTGATCAATTGCCTGGATTTGAAAAGGACAAACGGATGGATGGTATCAAGCTTTGCCGTGGGGTTCGCGGAGCAACAACGGTCGAGAGCAACAGTCGAGAAGCGATTCTCAAGGGTACCCGCCAGCTTTTGGCTTTGATGATTCGCCGCAACGACATCGCGCCTGAGGATGTGGCGAGCGCAACATTCTCCCTGACCAGGGATTTGAACGCCGAGTTTCCCGCCCTGGCGGCTCGCCAACTAGGCTGGCTTGACGTCCCTCTTCTATGCGGCTACGAACTGGAGGTCCCGGGTTCCCTCAGCCGCTGCATCCGGATCCTCCTCCACTGGAATACGGTGAAATCGCAAAAGGAAATCCACCACGTCTACATCCACGAAGCCGTCGCGCTTCGCCCCGATCTCAGCAAACTCCCACCGGTCGACTGGAATGAACTCGAAGAATGGATCGACAGCCAACTGGTCGGGACGAAGAAAGAGTCTTGATTTGCTTAAGACTCCATCACTTCTGCTCGAAACCTAAGCATCTTTCATAGCGCATGGGGTGGAAATTCATGGGAGTTCCTGGAATCAGTCCCCTTGCGCTGAGGGAATCTAATACACGGTGCTGTCCCCTAATTAGACCGTAAGCCCCCATGCGGGTGCCCCACCGAGAACGGATGGAAAGAAAGGAGCATCGAGCCACTCCTTGGTACGCGACTTGCGTTAACGTGCGACCTCACGTAATCCGTCGTATCTTTAGGAGTTTTACATCCATGAAATTTAGTTCTTATTCTCCAAGACGATCCGATCGAGTCGGGTTTACTCTGGTGGAGTTGTTGGTCGTCATCGCCATCATTGGAATCTTGGTTGGGCTCTTGCTTCCCGCCGTGCAAGCGGCCCGCGAAGCAGCACGCCGCATGCAGTGCCAAAACAACCTGAAGCAGATTTCTCTTTCGTGCCACAACTATGAGTCTGCTCATAAGGTCTACCCATCGGGGATGGTCATGACCAACGAAGCGAGCACCCACGCTCTCATTCTCCCCTATCTCGAAGGTGCGAATGTTTATGCCTTGTTCGACTTTGCAAAGGTGATCAACAACGATCCCGCCCCAGGGAATTCGGCAGCACGAATCCAAGTTATTTCGACCTATCAATGCCCTTCAGAGCCTCAACAAACCTTCGTCCGAGTCGCTGGTTCGATCGACGCCGCGGGGACCAACTACGCACAGTGCAATGGGGCTACGGCAAACGCTCAGACGAATGCAGGAAACCCAGTCAACGAATGGCACGGAATCTTCTTTGGTGACTCCAGGGTGAAGCCTGGGAACATTGTCGACGGGCTTTCGAACACCGCGATGTTTGCCGAGATCAAAAAAGGTCCCAACGGTTCAGCTGCTTCGATCGCAGCCCCACCCATCGGGTCGGCCGATGAATTTCGATCCCCGGTCTACCACACGGGGGGATTCGGTGTTGCCGATCTCTACGATCCCCCGGCTAGCTGCAATGTCGCTACGGGAAATGCTTGGTCCTATCGCGGACTGCAATGGTACCGAGGCCTTACCCCGGCAACGTTCTATAACCACACCATGACTCCGAATGCAAAACGTCGAGACTGCATTCGCACGGTAGCTCCTTGGTTTGGGCATCTAGCAGCTCGAAGCTATCACACCGGTGGAGTGAACTGGGCCCGCGCCGACGGTTCCCTTGGGTTTGCCAGCGACGGTATAGATCGCGAAACCTGGCGCGCGGTAGGGACGATGAATCGCGGTGAAACTGTGAATGCAGATTTCTAGTAAACGCTAGGTCCCCAACGAGGTCTTTGTTATTCACACTTCTACCCCTCACCCCCAGCCAGCCTGACGCATCGGCGTTAAGGGGTAGGACGCGAAGCGTCCTACCCTTACAACCCGTGGCGTTAGCGAGGGATATCGTCGCGAGTGGAGCGGCGGGCTTATGGGGTATGCCCTCTTCCCACGTTCTGTCTGTTTCATGATTTCTCCAACTACAAAACTGCTACAACATGTTCTCTAGAACTTCCCTCCATTTAACCCTCTTTACTTCTCTGTTCTTGTCGACCATCGGGTGCAAACCGAGCGGCGACTTCACCCCTACGGTTCCAGCAAGCGGCGTCCTTCAGTTCAACGGACAGCCCCTACCCGATCACTTAGTGATTTTCAACATCGACGGTGGAAGGTCTGCGACGGGCCATTCCGGCCCCGACGGGCGTTTTGTGCTTGGGACGAATACCGAAGGTGATGGCGCGATGGCCGGTACCCATAAAGTCTCTGTCACGTATGTGGGGCCTCCCCCCGATCTCCACTCCGGTTCCGATCTCCCACCAGAACTCCCACCCCCTAAGTTCAAGATCTCCTCTAAGTACGAAGATCCTGAAACTGCAAACCTGACCTTCGAAGTCCCCCCCTCCGGTACATCGGATCTCGTAATCGACTTGAAACCGGGGGGGGCTGGAACCATCGCGCCGCCGCGAGGTAAGTAGTGGCGGACGAATCTGGGGCTTGCCCTGGGCTGTCAAAAAGTTGGTATTGACATGAAATTTAGAGTGTCCGGATTTATTCCTCTGGATGCTCTCCAGTCCGATCGGGGCTCGCCCCCGTCGGTCAAGAAGCGAATCAGAGAACAAAACTTGCGCAAACCTAAATCCCCGCAACACCAACTTTTTGGCGCCCCAGGTTAGAGCAACGTACGCCCCTGAGGCACGAAGTGCGTGCTGTGAGACCTTGGATGGGATGCCTTGTTTCCAACGCTGTCCCCTCGCTTACGCCACGGGTTGTGATTTGCCGCTCTTGCCTTACGCATCCCAAAAAATATTTCCAAAATCTTTTCCAAAACACGAACACTCCAAGATCCAGATCTGCTATCACAATATTTCAGATTGACTGTGCATAAAGTCGTAGTTG
>CAYMXM010000474.1:0-4417 GCA_964394065.1 uncultured Pirellula sp.
CCAGCGCTATCCCTCGCTTACGCCACGGGTTGTGATTTTCGGGCCTCGCTTACGACTTCGGTGCACGTTGTTGTTCATTGTATGCTGCGACGCAGCGGTTGATTGAGGTGATCAGGATCACGATGAAGCAGAAGATCAAGAAGATGATCGCTGCCATGCAAAGACCACCTTGAAGGGTATCTTTGTAGATTCCGTTCTGGATTCCGTTCATAAAGGTTCCCCAGAATCGGGTGCGAATCATCTCTTCACCCGCTTTGAGAGTTGTCACCGAGATGAAGCAGAGAGGGAGGACCGTTGCCCATGCCCATTTTCCTCGTCCCGATTGGAATATCCAGGCGGTGACGACGCACAAGGCGATACCGGCGAGAAGCTGATTGGCGATTCCGAACATCGGCCAGATCGTATCGATCGAACTACTCCAAATGAGAGAGCCCCAACCGAGCGTTACCAACGCAGTACTCAAAAGAACCCCGGGCATCCAATCCATCTTCCCAAAGCGCGGGTTCAGGTTCCCCAGGATCTCTTGAAGTAGAAACCTTGCGATGCGCGTCCCCGTGTCGATCGTGGTCAGGATGAACAGAGCTTCGAACATGATGGCGAAGTGAAACCAATACTTCACGGCGCTGTCGACCGGGATCGAGCTCGCGATCTTGCTCATCGCGTCGGTCATCACCTTCGACATTCCCACCGCGAGAGTCACAGCCCCCCCGGTTCGTCCCCGGAGCGTTTCTCCCCCCACCTGTCGTTCCCAATCCTGTAGCGAATCTTGATCGGCTCCCATCGCCTGCAAGGTCTCCGCATGGGCTTCGACTTTGCTCAAGTCGATATTGATCGCCCAGTAATCGCCGGCGGGAAGGGCTGCCGCGGCGATCAAGGCACAGACGGCGACGAGCCCCTCCATCAACATCGCGCCGTAGCCGATCATACGAAGATCCTTTTCATTCCCCAACATTTTCGGAGTCGTTCCCGAAGAGACGAGGGCATGGAATCCGGAGATCGCTCCACACATGATGCAAATAAAGACGAACGGGAAGACTGCCCCCGAAAAGACAGGACCTCCACCTCCTGCGTAAAATTCGTTCCAGGCAGGTGCTTCCAGACGCGGGTTCGCAATGACGATTCCAAGAATGAGGATTGCAATCGTTCCGACCTTTAGAAAACTCGAGAGGTAGTCGCGAGGACAGAGCAACAACCAAACGGGGAGGACCGAGGCGATGAAACCGTAAAGGCAGATCGAAAGAGTGACACCTTCACGGGATAACGAGAAGAAAGGTTCGAGCGGGGAACCTGGAATCCAGTTGCCGGCAACCGTTGCCCCCAAGACTCCGATGGCACCGATCAAAGAGGCCTCTACGACTCGCCCTTTTCGGAACCGGTACATGTAGAGTCCGACGAAGAGAGCGATCGGGATCGTGCAGAAAATCGTAAAGGTCCCCCAAGAACTCCCGTGGATCAATTCGATCGATTTCGGAGGAACCAGAATTTCACCCGGCGTGGCCAGGGAGGAAGCGACTTCGGAATCGGGAACGCGGAGCGTATATCCCTCGCTGCGAGAGTATTCGCCGCGGGTGAAAATAACCTTCGAGCCGGGTGGAACCTCCAGCAACGTTCCTTTCGGAGTGGCTTTCTGAGTGACTTCACCGGTGTATTCGATCTTGGTTCCTGCGAGCATCCCCACCTGCTCCCCCCCGAGGGCTTTCACGACCACGACGCCGAGCCCTGCGAGTGCAATGATCACGATGAAGAGAATCGCGAGGGAGGCGAGCCACCCTACCTTGGGGCCGAGGATCATCCGTGCGATTTCCGCCAAACTCTTCCCATCGTGCCGAACGCTTGCTGCCAAGACGAGGAAGTCCTGAACGGCCCCAGCAAGGCATACGCCGATGACGAGCCAGATCAGTCCCGGCATGTACCCGAACTGGATGGCCAAGACCGGGCCGATCAACGGACCCGCCCCAGAAATAGCAGCAAAGTGATGTCCAAAGAGAATCCATTTGTTCGTTGGATGGTAGTTATGCCCATCGTTGAGCCGATGAGCAGGAGTAATCCTATTCTCATCCGCCATGACCAGCTTCGCTGCTAGGAATGCACTGTAAAACCGATAGGAGATCGCCATAAGAGCGAGCACACCGAGCATGATAGGCATTGCGTGCATGATAAAATTTTCTAATATGTTTTTGTTAGGATTAAAAAAATCTAAAACAGCGATTGCGGGACGATAGCCCCCTGGATAAGGTATGGCTCGGTCGAGCGTTACCAGCTTATCCGAAACGAAGCGTTTTAGGCGGCCGGTTCGCATGGGATGGATTCCCATGATAACCGAACGATATCGATTGGGCACTGCACGGGTAGAGCAATGCCCAGTCTGGATCTCGAAAAACGGACTTCGCCCCCTTCGGGGGACGATTTAAGGATTCGTTTCCGGGAACGGGCTGGTAGATGGTGGTTCGCCGTAGATGGAACCATCCTTTGCATTCACGCTGACGTTCGGCCGAACTGTTTTGCTTAGTTCCTTATGTAGAGAGAAGTAGCTGAATGTCTTCTGAAAAGAAATTTAAGCTCGAGTATGTATGGTTGGACGGGTATCTTCCCGAGCCAAACCTTCGCAGTAAGACAAAGATTGTCGACACTGCTCCCAAGAGCGTCGAGGACCTCGATTTGTGGGGATTCGACGGAAGTTCTACCCGCCAAGCCGAAGGCAAGAGTTCCGATTGCGTTTTGAAGCCTGTTGCTCTCTACCCAGACAGCACGCGCGTCAACGGGTTCTTGGTCATGTGCGAAGTCATGCTTCACACCGGCGAACCTCACCCCTCCAATTTCCGTTCGACGATCGAAGAAGATCCTGATCTCTGGATCGGCTTTGAGCAAGAGTACTTCTTCTACGAAAACGGACGTCCTCTCGGCTTCCCTGCTGAAGGATATCCTGCAGCGCAAGGGGAATACTACACCGGGATTGGCTACCGCAACGTCGGTGACATCGCGCGTCAAATCGTTGAAGAACACATCAACATCACTTTGGACGCGGGGATCAATCTCGAAGGGATCAACGCGGAAGTTGCCAAGGGGCAATGGGAATTCCAAATCTTCGCGAAGGGGGCCGGCAAGGTCTGCGACGATATGTGGATGGCCCGCTACCTTCTGATCCGCCTCGCGGAGAAGTATGGTCTCGATATCGAGCTCCATTGCAAACCGGTCAAGGGTGACTGGAACGGTTCCGGAATGCACACGAACTTCTCTACGAAGAAGCTTCGCGAAGAAGGTGGCAAGGAGTACTTCGAAAAACTCATGGCAGCCTTCGACAAGTATCGGGACGAGCACATCGCTGCTTACGGCCCAGACAACCACCTTCGTTTGACCGGTCTCCACGAGACCCAGTCGATCGACAAGTTCAACTACGGTGTTGCCGACCGAGGCGCCTCGATCCGTATCCCTCACGCCTTCATCAAGAACGGCTACAAGGGCTACCTCGAAGATCGCCGCCCCAACTCCCAAGCCGATCCGTACAAGATCGTTTCCCGAATCCTCAAGACGATCAAGTCTGTGGGTTAGATTCCGGTTTTGTTGTAACCAATCAAATGAAAGAGGGTGGATTACTCCACCCTCTTTTTTTTAAGGTTTAAGCATTGAGGTGTAAGGTGTAAGCCAGAGGTTGTATTCGTAGGATTCGTCCGATTCGTGGTTTTTCTCCTCCCTTTCTTTTTTCCGTGTGTTCCGTGTTTTCCGTGGTTCCCACCCAAACCAAATATCCCCGATAATCCGTAAACTTTACTCATCCCCCGCACCTTGAACTGCCGATGAATTCGACCGGGGCGCCGCGCGCCATCGTTGTCTCACCAAGCCAATTCGCAGGGACTGGAGATTGAGTTTCTCAAGAACGGTTCGCTACTTCCTGATCGCACTCCTCCCAGCTTCCTTCTGTGGATGCTTGGTCGTTAGCCACCGTCCCCTCATGGAGGGGGACTTCTCTCACTTCGTCGAGACCGACACCACCTGCTCTGACTGTTACCAACAAAACGAAACTATCGCCGACGAATTCTGCTACCATGACGGGCATGGAATTTTGGACGGTGGCATCTCTCCCTTCCATGGACTCGGTAGTTGCTGGGAACGCTGGAAAATGAGCGGGCTGTTTCAGCGCAAGGAAAAGCTCAAGGAACCACCTTGGCCCAAGTTCCATCCAATCCCAACGCAGCCCCCTTTTTCACGACGGCCCGAGGAAGTGGAGGCCCCCGTTGAAAAGTACGGTCTCTTCCACCACGATCGCTAGTACAAGGGGAGCGGCAGTTGAAACACTACCCGCGTACGATCGGGAACGTGGCATGGGCGTCTCGCCCATGTTTGTAACTATTGGGTAATAAGGCCTGTTCAGCGCTCTCCTGTTGGCCTCCGTCTGGGTGGGAGCTTGCCTCCCCCCAGA
>CAYMXM010000475.1:0-4399 GCA_964394065.1 uncultured Pirellula sp.
GAGCCCCGGTCGGACAAGAAACGAATCAGAGCATGAAACTCGCGCAAACCTAAATCGCCACAACACCAACTTTTTGACAGCCCAGAGCCCCCCCCCCCCTGCCCTGCCCTGCCCTGCCTTTTCCCACTTCAAACTTCCCACTTCAAACTCCCCCATGTCCACTCTTTATCAAGTCAACACACGAGTCTCCCTCAACCAATTGAGTCGATCGCTGGGGCGCCGAGCTACTCTCGACGATATTCCGGATGCTTGGCTGGACCGTTGGCGAGATCTCGGGATGGACTGGATCTGGCTACTGAGCGTATGGCAAACAGGGGCCAGGTCGCGAGAGGTCTCGCGCAAACATCCCGAGTGGCGGAAGGAATTTGAACGGACAACTCCCGATCTGACCGATGACGACATCGAAGGCTCTGGGTTTGCGATCGCAGAGTACGTTGTCCATGAGAATCTTGGAGGAGATGGAGCGCTCGCTCGATTGCGAAGCCGGCTTTATGATCGGGGGATGCGTCTCATGCTCGACTTTGTTCCCAACCACATGGGACTCGATCACCCCTGGCTTGACTCGAACCCCGAGTACTTTCACGAAGCAACCCGAGAAGATCTAGCCCGGGCACCTCAGAACTACTTCCTGCACCCGAGTGGTCGCGTCTTCGCCTACGGTCGAGACCCAAACTTCGATGGTTGGCCCGATACGGCCCAATTGAACTACCACTCCCCTGCCCTGCCCCGACGCATGAACGAAGAACTCGTGCGCATTGCCGCGCAGTGCGATGGAGTTCGGTGCGATATGGCGATGCTTCTCCTCCCTGATGTCTACGAACGAACTTGGAGGGCCCCTCCTCTACCCTTCTGGGAAGAAGCGATCTCGCGTGTGAAAGGGATCAACCCAGACTTCAAATTCCTCGCCGAGGTTTACTGGGACCGGGAATGGGAACTGCAGCAACTGGGGTTTGATTACTGCTATGACAAACGGCTTTACGACCGGCTGGTTCATGAATCGGCAGCCTCCGTCCGAGAGCACTTGATCGCCGATCTCGACTACCAGAAGAAACTTGCTAGGTTTCTAGAGAACCATGATGAGGCGAGGATCCCCCCTACCCTCCCCTGCCCCAAGCATTTTGCTGCTGCCATCATCACCTACCTCACTCCTGGGTTGAAGTTCTTCCATGAGGGGCAATTCATAGGGCGCTGCGCGAAGGTTACGCCACACGTCGTACGGGCTCCTTGGGAAGAGGACGATCTCACCATCCAAACGTTCTATGACAAGCTGCTTCCGGAGTTGCATACCCGCTATCTCGAAGAGGGACGCTGGATGTTGCTGGAGCCCAAGCCAGCTTGGCCCGAGAGTACTTCGCACGATTCGATCGTTGCGTTCCGGTGGAAGGATCCCGAGAACCGTCACTTGATCGCTGTGGTGAATTATTCGACGGGAGAGGTGCAAGGAAGAATTCGACTGACGATCGATCGGAATTGCGTCAGCGAGGTGGTGCTAAAAGATCGATTCACCCAGGAGACGTTTCGTCATCACCGTGGCATGATGCTGAACCCAGGTTTCCCCGTGAAGCTGGGGCCCTGGGAGTTTTTGGTTTTGGAAGAAGTGGATAATGATTGAACGAGGGCACGAAACTATTCCAAATCCTGGGGACGAATTAACCGTGCTCCATGGAGAACTCGCAGCACGAGAATGCCATCCATTTCCTCCTGATAGAAAACAAGAAACCGCTTTCTGACGACGGTCCTTCGCGTCCCTGGACGCAGGTGCTCGACGGTTTCACCGCACTGCGGGTGCGCAGCAATCCGCCGAAAACACTCGTCGAAAACATCTACTAGAGAATCGGCATTCAGCGGGCTTCGGTTCTCAATAGCGATCGATGTAGTGCCAAATCTCTACGAGATCATTTTTCGCCGAAGCTGTGAGGCGGATCTTTGACATTATCCACGGCTAGTGTCGGCTGAACGTTCGCGCCCGAGCTGTTTCATTTCCACGGGATTCCAATCGACAATGCGACCGATTGCAATATCTTTATCGGCCTCGGCAAGTGCATTTCGCGTACGATCATCGATGAGATCCTGCAAATTGGCCATGTCGTCGAGTCGAATTAGATACACCGGCCCCCCATCGGTATGTCCCTCAAGGCGTACAGGTCCGACCGGGTGTTGTTCAAGAGCACTACGGATTTCGGGAGTCATTTGCGGATTCATGCTTTGAGTATAACGCACAAACACACAAAAGACCATCATGAGTATCTCATACTTCCATCGCTTCGAGCATAGAACTAGCTCGTTCGATTTCTGGTTCGATACCTTGGGTTTTGTTCCATTCTTGGACGACTAGATGGAAACGGACTAGGTCGGGGAGACTTCGGAGGTTGAGTTTCTTCATCACCTTCGAGCGTCGAGCTTCGACGGTTCGCTCTGCAATGTTGAGATGCTTCGCGATCGATTTGTTCATCTCACCCCGCACGACCAACTCTACGACCTCCCGTTCCGATTTGGAAAGGGAATCCCAAAGAGCGATCAGGGGGGATGGATCGTCACTCCCCGTGATGATGCGGCAGAGAATTCTCACCTCGGATTCTTGGGGTGGGAGCCGGCGAGAAATTCCGATGACCCCGACAAACTCTCCGTCGACCACGACCGCTTTGCGTCGAACCTCCAGTGGAATCCGGTTTCCAGAATCACCTTGGATTTCACATCGCAAGATCTGAACATCTTTCTCGGGGATTTCAGAATCTGGGATGCTCCAATAATGAGAATTCCATTCGTGGTCGGTAAGTAAGGATTTGCTGTCCTTGTTCTGTCGGCGACCGAAATCGACTTCAAAAACCTTCGTTGCCGACGGGCTCATGTAAACAAAACTTCGGTCGGTGTTCTGAGTAAAGAGAACCAAGTCTTGGCTTGGACAGTGAAAAAACCCAGGGACGAGTTCTTCAGGAGAACGCAGGAGGGACTCGGAGTCGGGCTGGGGAGGATCGAACGCTATGTCCATGCTCATCTCGTAATGATTAGAGTGCATGTGCGGCAATCAGGAGCGTGACGATAACCGCGATAAAAAAATAAATAGAAAATGCCTAGGATGTAGGTAAGGATAAACCTAGCGATACAGGGTAGGTATTGTCAAGAAAAAAATTCCTTAGCGTGTCATATTAGCTCCATCCCCTGGCTGTTCGGCGAGTTGCGGTTTGGATTCATAGATCGGTTTTTCAAAGGTGTGTTTGCCTCGATAGTCGACCCCGTTGAGGTGGGTTGCCACTGTACTGTTGGAGCTCGTTCCGGAGGGCTGAAACATCCTGCGTCCCGCAAACCGTGGCCCGTTGTAGATCGTCCCACTTTGCATCGGCCCTATCCCCATGACCCAGGTGTCCCGAGAGTTGCTTCCCGCTTGAGAAATCCCGGATTGCCAAATCGGTTCGCGAGTTTGGCGGTCATAGGCAAATACCGCAACTTTTGCCGCAGCACTGTTCATTTCACGCTTTGCTAGCGAAATTTCGGGAATGGATGGCAAAGAAGGGGTCCCGGAGATGACACTTGCAGCCGTCGCGAGGCTATTGTTGGCTGGCATTCCATAGATCACGCTATGCCCGTCGATTCCCAACGCACCGCAACGGGCTTCGCAGATGATTTCCGCCGTATCCCTCACGTCGACCAGCATGCATCCGGCCGCCGTCATCTGCTGCCGAATGGAGCTGATCACGTAGTCGGAGTTGATAAAGGTGTTGGGGGCCTTCCCTGCAGCAGAGACATAAGTCGTATCGAGATAGATTTTCTGCCCCGCCAAGGGGCTGAAATCCAATTTCGAAATCGTGGAGTCGACCGCGTCGGACATGAGGAGTTGCTCGGTCGCCGTCATCGTCTTCGTCGTGCCACACCCACCTCCGATCAGCAGAAGGCTGGCGCAAATCAAGCCGAATGCAGCCAGTGGGTGGGAATAAGGTTTGCGAAGATTCATGAAAACTATCGAGGAAATGAAGGCGGGGCACACGCAGAGGTTTGGGGAAGATAGCGGAATCCCCTCCCCTGCCAAAAGAGAGATTAGGTAATTTAGGTCGTGCCCCGGGGGGGCGTCCGGAGTTACGTAATTACGTAGGGTGTGTGAAGTGGTCGCTGCTTCTGGTTCAGATCGAGATAGCGCGCGAAGCATCCTTTCCATTGCCATCACTTTCGCACCTAAAGCGGCCACGGAACACACCGGAAGTGTAGTTGGCAGCTTAAACTCGGCTATTGTTCCTAACACTTCTACCCCTCACCCCCGGCCCCTCTCCCCGAAGCGGGGCGAGGGGAGCGGAGATACAAAGCGCGGCGCGTTCCGAGACTAAAAAACGGAAGTTATTTCGGGACAGCTCCTAAGGGGGCGGACGCGAAGCGTCCCCCCATCACAACCCGACGCGTTAGCGAGGGA
>CAYMXM010000476.1:0-4395 GCA_964394065.1 uncultured Pirellula sp.
CTTAGCGCCGACGGGGCACTTGAACAGCCCTGAGGTAGAGACCGGCTCGCAGCGCGGACGGCGGCTTTGAATGGCGGCGTCGTTTAACGGAATAAATTCCGTTCTACATGGCGCTGCGCTTACCACTCTCGAAGCCCCGTCTCCCCGAAACGGGGCGAGGGGATCGGAGATCTTAATTCGCGATTATAGAGCATCGTCAGATTTTTCGTCTTAAGGCTTCTCCAGTGCAACAGATTGTTCGCGTTGCATCGTATAGATAAACTCCGCTACTTTCCGATTGGTGCCTGTATCCTCTGAGAGTTGAACAACTAGGTGATTCCCATCAAGCTCCATGAAGCAAGTAACGCTCTCCTCCTTACCTTCTTCTCTTCCTTCGCGGTCAAAGTATACCTCGATAGGGGATGTGGAATCGGGTAAAGCGCTTCCCGCGTTGAAAGTGTAGGAACCATCCATTTTCTCTTCCTTCCAAATCGAGGGCGGAAGAGGCGATTGCCAGCTGATATTCATAGAAGACTTTGAGATTTCGCAAACTAGATTCGTAGCTGAATGCAAAGGTTGAGTCCCGTGAGTTACTCCTCGAACGACCCAGCGTCCCCGATAGTCGGGTGGTATCGTCGCAAGATCAATTGTTGCCTCATTTGAAAATCCTCGGCGCCCCGGAGGGCCGAACCTATCCCGTTTCGATTCTACTTCTTGTTTGATTGAATTCGATGACGAGAGCGTTGGCAGCCGAGGGATTGACGTTGTTGGCATTGACGCTGTTGGGGGTGAAAGCTGGTGTAGAGACGCCCGCACCGGCGAGTTGACCGACGCTGGCGCGTAGGTTGCGTACGGCGAATCGTAGTTCTGTCTTGGATAAGTTCCCGGCAACGATAAGAACGCGTTCGGAAATCCTAATCCCTCTCGTTCATCCTCAAGAAGCATAATGCGCGTTTCGATCAGTCGCTCCTTCGCTTCATCCCGTTTCTCCAACTGCCCCTTGAGCTCGGTGATGCGGGTTTCCAACTCTTCGACTTGCTTCCGTCGCTTCGATTGATCGTGATCGAAAACCGATTCCAAGTACTTCTTGATCGTGGTTCGTGCTTCTTCTCGCTTAGCGCTATCCACCTTAGGATTTTTGAAGTCTTGGATCGCATTCTGGAGCAGGGTGATTGTTTCCGTGCTCTCTTTATTTTCTTCTGGTGTCAGTGGTCGATCGAGATACACCGTTTCGAATCCACCTTTTCCGTCGGATGTCGTTATTGTGAATTTGTGACCGCCAGAGGGGGAGAACGGTGGAGGGAATGCGGGAGTTGGACCGTAGGAATAAGAATTGGAGGGGTATATCACTTGTCCTGGTGCGGTCGCATACGGTTGCGGGGGAACAGTCGCATACGGCTGTGGGGGAACATAACTGGAATTTGGTGGGAGAGTTCCTGCAGGGATTTCCGCCGTCGATGGTACTTGAAACACCTGAGGTTGATTTGGAAGAGCTGGAGGTGGAGTCGGTGAAGGAGGAGGTGCTTGATAGGCCAAGGTTGCGAGAGCAACGCTTAGCCCCAAAAAAACTGCGAAGACCGCAGCTAAGGCCCATAAGGTTTTACGCATTTCGATTTTTCCTTTGAGTTAAATAATGTAGAACGGAATTCATTCCGTTAAACAACGTTTCTATTAAAAGCCCCTTCCCGCGCGGTGAGCCGACCTCCACTTCAGGGCTCTCTCGGTTTTTACCCCGGAGGGGTTACAGCCCTTCGGGATATCCGAAGAGGATGCGAAGCATTCTCTATCTCTTCTCTCCATTCGTAAGATTCGTTCGATTCGTGGTTCTCCTCTCGAAGTCCCCCGTAGGTTGGGAGAGGCTCTCAGCGCCAACGGGGCACTTGAACAGCCCTGAGGTAGAGACCGGCTCACAGCGCTGACGGCGGCGTTGATTGGCGGCGTTGTTTAACGGAATGAATTCCGTTCTACATTGCCTGATCCAACATCTCCTGCAAGCGTTGTACGTCTCGATCGAATGGATCTTCTGAAGGTGGTATGGGCAAGGCACCTCTCCAGTTTGCTTCCATCGATTGAACTCGATTCGATAACTCTCTTTGCTCAACATCCCATCGCTCCATCGATTGATCATCCGCCGCGACCTCGCGATGCGCTTCCTGAATATTCGGACCCAAAACAGGTGCAGCTTCTGTGCTCGTGGAGATCTCCGACGAAGTCGGCGTACTCAAAGGTTGAGATGCTGTTCTTCTAGACCAAAGAGGACTCGCAGCCAGCGCGATCGCACTTACCAGCAGCAACAACAACCCCACCGATCTCCAACCTCGCAACGAACTCTTGGAAGCATTTTTTCTTCTTCCGGGCGAAACGCCCGGGCCGCGATGGAACCAGTCGGTCCATCGTGTACCAAGCCGAAGCTGACCCGATCGGAGCGCCACAAGAAGTCGATCCATCTCCTGTGCGACTTCATGGGCATCGGAATAACGATGCTTTGGATCTTTCTCAAGCAACCTATCGACAGCGTAAACCAACTCCCGAGGAAGCTCTGGGCGCAACTCGTGCAGATTCCGATGGGTATCGTGGCAAATGCGGTTTAATACTCCCATCGCATTCTCTGCTCGGAAGGGAGATCTCCCGATCAGCATGTAGTACAACACAGCTCCCAAACTGAATTGATCGCTCACGCATTGGATCGATTCCCCACGCGCTTGCTCGGGAGACATGTAGTGAGGAGTTCCCGCGACGACGCCGGTACGGGTCAAGGATGCATCATCGACCGTTCTCGCCAATCCGAAGTCACTGAGAAGCACCCGGTCGACATTCTCCTCTAATAAAATGTTGGCGGGTTTAACATCTCGGTGCACCAAACCTTGATCGTGCGCTGCGGCGAGCCCTGCGGCTGTCTGTTTGGCGATCCGAAGCGCTTCCTCGATCGGCAGGGGCCCGTCACGATCCACTTTGGTTTGGAGCGAGTGCCCTTGAACATACTGCATGACCAGATAAGGAAGTTCTCCTTCGGTCTCGACGTTGTAGATCGGAATCACGTTCGGATGGATCACCGCCGCTGCCGCTTGGGCCTCCCGTGCAAACCGTCTTCGAGCCGAAGCGTTCGACGCCAAATGTTCCGCGAGCACTTTCAATGCGACGATTCGATGAAGCTCCGTGTCGTAGGCCTTCATCACGATCCCCATCCCCCCCGAACCGACCACCCGCTCCACTTCGTAGCGTCCCAATCGCCCCAGCAGGTCGGGTTGCGAAGAAGGGGTGAGGAAATGAAGTTTGATCCGTTCGCATTCGATCGGTGTATCGGCGGGGAGCCCTGACCCGACCTCGATGGTTACCCAAGTCGACTCGTCTCCGGAGGGAGTTGGCAGTGGGGACTCCAACCAAGAACTCTTGGCGTCCTCCCACCAAGGTTCTTGCAAGCTCTCTCGCTCCAGTCGGCCTCGGCAGGCTGGGCATTGCTCCAGGTGAAGCGCCCATTCGCTCCATTGGTCTTCGGTGATCGCATCGACATTTTCGGAGATGCCCCGCCAGCAATGGGAACCGCAGGTGGAGTTAGACTTCATCGTTTCCCTCCCATTGGTCGACTAGGAATTTGATTTTTGCGGTCACACGACATTTGGCGACATAGATCGTACCGATGGTCATCTGGAGCTCTTGCGAGGTCTGTTCTGCAGTTTTTCCGAGGACCGCCGTCCTCCAGAAGGCCTCCCAGGTATGAGGCGCAATCGATTCTTTCACCTCCGAGGCGGCAAGGCGAAAGAGCTCGCGGCGGTAATCTTGCTCGAATTCTTCTTGTTCGCTGGAGCGTGCGGAGACTCTCTGGAGCGCCGACCATTCGTCGCTTCCCCCTTTGGCCCGGAGACGCTGGTGTTTGGCAACGTAGTTGATGAGGTGATTTCTCGCGATTCGAAAGAGCCAAGCGCGAAAGGGCCCTCGCTGGCGATCTGGGGTCCAGCGATCGATAGCGCCGGCGACAGAAACGAAGACATTTTGCGCGATTTCCCGTGCGTCCGCGTCCTGAAGCCCTCGCCGTTTTGCAAATCGATAGAGAAGGGGTTCGTAGATCGCCACGAATTCTCGCCACGCCTGCGCGTCGCTCTGCGTCGGCAGTCGCAAGATTAGACTTTCGCGAGTTTCGGGGGTCGATGGCATCGAAAATAGTTCCGAGAAGGAAGGTGTCACTCGGAAATGTACACAATCGACGGGAGAAGTTCTTACACGAAATAAGGAAATTTTCCCCCTCAATGTAGAACGGAATTCATTCCGTTAAACAACGTCTCCAGCTCCTGCCCCCAATGCACGCATTGCAACTCCCCATCTCAGGGCCACCCACCCCCCACCGCTGGTGGGGAGAGGCTCTTAGCGCCAACGGGGCACTTGAACAGCCCTGAGGTAGAGACCGGCTCGCAGCGTTGA
>CAYMXM010000477.1:0-4390 GCA_964394065.1 uncultured Pirellula sp.
TCCGCACCGAGCAATTTGTCCTTCGATAACCAACCGTATAGTCGGGCGTTGCCGTCGGAGGTGATCAAGGTGTCGCCGCCATCTCCGAAGGCGAGGTAGCGGATGGGGGAGTCCCCTTCGGTCTCTACCTCGCACTGAATGTTGAAGTTTCCATAGGTGGGAACGGTATATAAGATCCGAACGCTTCCGGCATCATCCCCCATCACGACCAACGGATCCTTAGGAGAAATCACGATCTTTGCATCTCCCTTGATCGGTGCAACGAAACGCTTCGCCTCAGCTCCTTCCTTCGTCAAACTGACAAAGTGCAGTGCGCCTTGATTGTTCCCCTCGATCTCGGAATCGACTTGAACGACGAGGTATCGATTCGCGGGTACCTGCGGATCGGTCCATCGTTCGGTAAAGAAGTGCAACGACGGGACCGATCCACCATGGAGTTCTACAGGTGCGATCTCAGGGACCGAAACATCCACTCCGATGAGATCAAAAGTCCCATCTTTCTTGATCATCGCCAAGCCCGCATCGGTCGACGGTTCCCATGCGAACTGCAAAACGTCTGGATATTCGTTCTTCACCTCTCCATTGGCCGAAGAGAACAAGCGGAGCGTATCCCCAGCGAGAATTGCGATTTGAGTTCCATCCGGAGAAGCTTCGAAGCGTGTCGCGCCCGGTGCACGGAACGACTGCCGTTTCCAAGCGCTTAACTGGGGAGCCTCTGCGATATCCAACCTCAAGATCGATCCATCCTCATGCAAGGTCCATACGACCTCCCCCGCTCGATCGGAGGTAGAGGCGACGAGAGGTCTCGTTCCAAACAACGTAACGCTTGTTTCCTTCCCCTCTACCTCGACGACGTTCCCCGACTTGGTCGCAACAAACCGCGAACCTCCCGCGCGCAATGTCTTCACCACACTCGAAGCGCTGATGCGCAACCGGCTTCCAAAACCGAGCTCCGCTTTTCCGGTTTTTTGATCGAGCCAAGCCAAGCCTCGGATTTTGTCCGACGAAACGACGCTGGCTTCCCCTGCCCGTGTCACTTCTACAACAGTGTGCAAGGTGACTTGCCGAGAACGGATGGTGAGGGATAGACGATCACCGCTAGCGTAGCTCGCGATCCCCAGGTCGACTTGATTGCTGGAGAAGATTTGAGTCGCATCGGGCAATTCGAGCTTCAACGGCTTCCCATTGCTGACGATGTTCCCTCCTTGCAACACCAATGGCCATAAGACCCCTTGGTTATCCAAGATGTAAAGACGCTCCCCATCCTCCGACCAAATTCCGTCCCGCAACGATTGCCCAAGCTCGCCGAGATACTGAATTGGACTTTGCTCACCCGTTTTCGGATTCCAAAGCCAAACACCGTCGATTCTCGCTAAGGCGACCACGGCGGGATTGGCTGGGTTGGGGATTGAAAAGCCTGGGCTCTTCTTAAAGAAATCTTCGGTCGAGAAGGCGAGCTTCTCGGGCCCCTCGGTAATCTGCTTGTAGTCGATAACCTTCGACGGGCGTGAGGCCATGAAGATTTTTCCATTCTCGATCAGAGAGAGGCGAGGTTGCGACTCCAATCGATCCAATCTGCGATCGAGAAGGTTCCCGGTAGAATACTCCCAGAAGCATGTTTCATGCGTTGCTCCACCGACGGCGAGGTATCGCGAATCTACGTTGGAAAGGTCGGCAACGGTGACGATGATTTGCGCATCCAAGTCCACCAACGAATCGATCAATTCGGCTCCTGGTGCGTGACCGAAATAGCTGAAGCGTGCATGAGGAACTCGCACTCCTTCCATGGAGATCTCGCCGACCTCAAGGCTTTCTTGCACAAGGGGAATCGTTTGCCCCGATTGGAGATTCCAAAGGTCGACGACACCATCCGCATTGACGGCGATCGCAGTGGAGGAGTCTCCTCGGGGATGAACTCCCACTACAGCCTTGGGATTGGTCGCTAGATCCCTTCCCGATTTTCTCACGACGCGTCGGCGCTGTTGCTGCCGTTCAATGTTGAGTGCAACAACATTGCCAGCCGTATCGATCGAGGCGACTTCGTCCTCTCCGATGAAGGCAATTCCAGCGATGTTGTTTTCGTTCGTCGAGGCGTCAGGAGCTCCCGATAGATAGGTTACATATTCGGGAGCAGCAAGACCGGCAGTCTTCCAAACGTGAGCGACCGGTTCGTTGCTGCGAGTTACGAAAACGCCTTGTCCGTTGTTGACGATCCCAACGATCGCTGTCTGATGGCGACGTGGAAGGTCGATCCGATTGGAAAGTTGTAGGCTAGGCTGACGCGCTCCCTGATTCGCGTCGCTCAGCGTAAAGGCAGCTAGGGCTCCGCTGTTCATGCCGAGGAGCAAACGATTCTCTCCGAGGGAAGCAACGGTGCTCAAACTAGCAGCGATATCCTCCGGGAGCTCCACGCGGCGTCCGTTGGTTCGAACCGCAGCAGGATTGGAGGGATTAAACGCCACATGGTAAAGAAGGGTTTGATTATCGAACAGAGCGACAACATATGCATTGCTGGAGTCGATCCAACCGATATCCTTGAGTTCACCTCGAATGGTGTTCGCGAGGTTCCCCCAAGCTCCATCTCCCGACTTGAACCAGATGCCTCGGTTGATCCCCGTGATGACGGTCGTTCCATCGGGACTATAACGAAACCCTTGGAAGTATCGATTCTCCAAAGCCTCCACTTTGACCGGTTCCGAGTTGCCATCCAATTTCCATTCCATCATCTGATAGGATCGTCCACCCTCGGTCTGGGTTTCCACCGCGACGAGGGCTTCATTTCCGGCGGGAGAAACGACTACCGATTGAACCCGGTCTCCTACTTTTTTCTTGGCGCGTTCGACGATCTTACCTTCCGTGAACTCAAGCCACGCGACCTCCCCGGTTTCGGTTCCCGCTACTCCGAGGTTCTTTCCTTGGGCAAAGTCGATCGAAGAAACTTTGCTTCCCATCGGCTGCTTCGCGAGGTCTTGGTTGGTGAGCAATTTCAAGCGGCTGATGGCCCAAGTATTGATATCGGGAATCTTGGCTGCTGCGATCGACTCGTTTCCGTTTCCGGGCGTAGCAGCCCGTCGCGTAGCATTGGAGGATTCCAGCGGAGTGAATGTTTCGGAAAAGCCTCGAATCAGTCCCTGCGCGTCGACGAGCTTCGCGTTGGAGACCTGCAAGTAAGCCAATACGGAATTGGAGGAGAAGCTTGCCCCCAGTTTTTGTGCAGTCTCCTCGGTCAGTTCGTTCTGCGATTTTTCAAGAGCGACGTTTGCCGACTCAAGTTCGACGTTCTTGACTTCTAACTCCTCTTTGGCTTTCACCTCTTCAACGCGTGCGACATCTGCAACTTTCTCCTGCACGATCGCATCCATCTGCGCAAGCTGAGCGAGGACCGTCTGTCCTTGGGCCTGGATCTTGGCTACGCTGGCGATGCGAGCTTGATTGTTCGCTTCTTTCTCATTCTCTAGGGCGATCCCGGCTTGCCTCTTGGCCTCCTCTTCATTTTCCAGAGCGATCCCTGTTTGTCTCGTCGCTTCTTCAGCGTTCTTGACTGCGATACCTTCTTGTCTCTTGGCGTAGAATGCGAGTCCAGAGGCGATCGATAGGAAGAGGATCAGAGCTCCGATGAATGCCCTGCGTAGGGTTTTGATTCGCTTTTCGCGGTTGAGAGCCGCCTCCTTGGCTTTGGTCGCTTTCCCGATCTCGAGCGCTTCCACCGGGACCGAGGAATCGAGGGTTTGCAACGCCAAGTCATAGTCCCCTCGATCGATCGCGATTCGACCAAAGGCCAACCGTACATCTTTGAGCCCCAGGAGTGCTGCACGGTTTCCCGGCCAAAGTTCGATCGCATCTCGATAACCATAGATCGATCGATTGAACTTATCGTAGTTCTTTTCAGTAGCGGCTACGGTCGCTAGTTCGGTCGCGCGATTCGTGAGCTCGACACTATCCATGTGGCGGCGGATTTCATCGATCGCTTCGCGCATTTCCAGAACCGATTTGTAACGATCGACCGGTTGCGTATTCATCGCGGTCATCGCAACATCCATGAGTGGATCTTGGATGTCGGTTTCTCGAATCAAGTTTCGACGGGCGGCGTCGAGCTGTTCGATTTGATTCTTCCCGTAGTGGGGTGGTTTCCCTGTAAGGATTTGGAAGAGAATCGCCCCCAGAAGATAGACATCGGAGTGCTTTCCGACATCGCGTCCCGCTCCCGTTTCGGCCATTTCAGGGGCCATGTAATCGGGTGTTCCCCCGAAGGGCACTTTCGGATTGGTGGTGAGATTGACCGCGAGTCCCCAGTCGGTCAGATAGACTTCACCGAACATCCCGAGGATGACATTCTCCGGTTTCAAATCGCGGTGAATAACATTCTTGGAGTGGGAGAAGGCGACTGAAT
>CAYMXM010000478.1:0-4385 GCA_964394065.1 uncultured Pirellula sp.
AAAGCGGTGTCCGACGGGGACGAGCCCCGGTCGGACAAGAAGCGAATCAGAGAACAAAACTTGCGCAAACCCAGTTTGTCGCAACACTAACCTTTTGACAGCCCAGCAGGGGCTGGCCCCCAGTGACGCGATCCACACGGCCTAGCACTGTAGTCCACCTCGTGAACGATTACTTTTTTAACATCAGGTTAAGTTGCCGTGAATTCCCTTCTGAGAGACTTGTCCCCAAGAAAAGGGATCCCAATACTCCTCGAATGTCAAAAGTTACGTGCAGATCGAGCGCGGTTTTGGCATTCAACATCTTTGTTTTGAGGTGACAGAATGATTTTGCGATACCGACTGTCGGATCGTAGGAACTGGCGAGGGTTTACCCTTGTCGAGCTTCTCGTTGTGATTGCAATTATTGGGATTTTGGTGGGGCTCCTACTCCCTGCAGTACAGGCAGCCAGAGAGGCAGCTCGCAGGATGCAATGCACTAACAATCTTAAGCAGATGGGACTGGCGGTTCATAACTTTGAATCGGCAAACAGAAAGCTCCCTCATAGTGGGCAGTGCGACTCGACGGGTTCAAATTCGACAACCTATATGATTCATTCCACTGCAACCATACTACTTCCGTTTATCGAACAAAACGCGGTCTACCAGCTGTTCGAACACGAAGCGGACCCACGCTCTTCGACAACGTATGCCGCGACGTTAAGCGGTAACGTTCTTATCGCTAACGGATCCGCAAGATTGCACCCCACTGCGCGAGGTTATTCCTACGACGACACGGCTTTTCCTGCAGGACAGCAAGCAGCAAAAGCCAAGATTTCCACCTTCATTTGCCCTTCCGCTCCCATTTCGAATGAGGCGAGGGATCCCGTCCATGGTCTAGGCGGATTCGACTACATGTTCGTCACATTATCGGATGTGGATGCCAACCCATCCTCCCCTACCTACTTGATGCGTACTCCGAATTCGGATCCAGTGGCGTGGGCGGCCCAAGTCGTCGGAGGTATGTTGACCTGTGACGGGGGGAGCTTTGGAAGAGTTACAGACGGAACTTCCAATACGGTTCTGTGTGTCGAAGATGCGTCTCGCGCACACCCTTCTGTTGGGACCTTCGGATCTCAGTCCGCCCGTTTGTCTCCGACCCCTACGTCGCGGGCCCTAGTCGAAACCGCACCCTTCCCTATCGGAAACCGCCGAGTTCATGCTTGGGCGGATCCCGATGCTTGTACCAATGGTTTTTCTGGACCTAGCAACTCGCTCGGGAGCCGCGTTGCCAAAATCAACAACAATAAAACACCTATCGGTGGGCCTGCTGATTGTCGCTGGTCCGTAAACAACTGCGGTCCAAACGATGAGCCATTCTCGTTCCACACCGGGGGAGTCAACATTGTTATGGGGGATGGCTCCGTCCGATTCACGTCAGACGGGATCGATCCGCTTGTGTTTAAGTGGCTCGTAGGCGCAAGTGATGGCAACGTAATTGCAGATCAACAGTAGGTGATTGGATGCACAACAAAAGAGCTTTTGCGTATTTATTTCGATGGGCCATTAGCAGCTCGTTTCTTGTCGTGGTGAGTTCCGTTTTCGGTTGCGGACCCTCTGTTCGATCTGCAGGAGTCGTCGAACAGATTCAGGGACAGGTTGTCACTGCGGATGGCACTCCCATTCCCGCTGTCTTACTTGTATTGCAACCCACCGAAGCTGGATACGTCACGGAGATAGAGGTTGGCCCGGATGGGCGTTTCTCGGGGGAAGCGATTGCCGGGAAGTATGCCTATTATCTGCTCCCCTCGAAAGTAGCGAAGAAGGGCATTCCAAAGAACGTTTCGGCTGCTTTTACCGAACCGAACAAGGCAAACCTCGTGGAGGTGCGGTCGGGTGTCGAGATTACCTGCAAGGTGAATTAGGAACTGTCATCTCATGGGGGGAGCGCCCAAGGATCTTGGGGTTAATAAGACCTATTCAGCGCACCCCTGTTGGCCTCCGTCTGGATGGGGGCTCGTCCCCCTCCAGACGCCGATTTGGCGTCCTAGATCGCGCAGCGCATTAAGAATCTGCTCCCCTCGCCCCGCTTCGGGGAGAGGGGCGAGGGGAGCAGATATCAAAAGCGCAACGCGAGCTAGGGTGCCGTCGCTTCGCCCGTAATGAAGAGTTGATGAATACTGTTCCCAACGAAGTTTTGGCCATTGAGCGTTCTCCAGAACCGGGATTAAATTCCCAGAGCATAGGCTCGAGCAGTCCAAACTTGCACGTGCCGTTTAAGATTTTACGACTCGCATTCTACGACAGCCAAGACCGATGAGTTCTTCTTCCAATCAAGAGAATAGATCCTTCCCTTCACCTGAGCCATTTCGAGAGGTCGTTGAACAAAAGGCGCCTCGAAGGGCGTTTGTCAATTGGTTGGCGGGGAATGCGTGTTTCCTCGCTCTCTCCCCACCAGCCGATGCGATGCCTTCTTCGGAAAACCATCCGAATGCAGAACCCCTCTTCAGCTTTACAAGCGTTCCTGTCTCGTCTTCGGACCGTGTTGTCGTGCCCGAGGGGTACATTGCAGAGGTCCTTTACCGCTGGGGAGATCCTATCAACGGTCAATCGCCTGAGTTCCTCCAGGATGCTTCCAACTCGTCAGAGGATCAAGCGTTGCAAGGAGGAATGGGGCACGATGGCATGGAATACTTTCCAATTCCTGGTATCGATTCGAACAAGCGAGGACTCCTCGCCATCAATCACGAGTATACCGACCAAGCTCTTTTGTTTAGCGACGGAATAGCCCCCCTACCTCCGGAGAAGTATCCGATAGAGAAGATACGAAAGTCGATTGCCTCTCACGGCGTTTCTATTGTCGAAATCGAGAAACAATTCGACGGCAACTGGCGAGTCATTCCTTCTCGGTTTGCTCGGCGCATTACGGCGGACACCCCGGCGAAGATCGCCGGTCCGGCGTGCAAGAGGTTGGGAGATACCGTTCGTGGCACCGTAAATAACTGTGCCGCAGGTCGCACTCCTTGGGGGACCTACTTAACCTGTGAGGAAAATTTTCAAGGTGTATTCGGAACCAATCAAGCGGGATTTCAACCAAGCGCCGCCCAGAAGGTTTACGGTTTGCAAGAGGATGGTTTCTATTACAAGATCGACAATCGAAAAATTCCTGCCTATCGCTGGTGGGATCAACTGGAACGATTTGATTTGGCTTCATCCTCGAACGATAGCGAACGATTCGGGTATGTTGTTGAAATCGATCCATTGGCTCCCGATTCCCCTCCGATCAAGCGTACTGCTTTGGGAAGATTTCGACATGAAAATGCGGAGCTAGTTGTCTCTCCTGACGGGCATGTCGTCGTTTACATGGGGGACGATGAGGTCGATCAGCATATCTATAAATTCGTTTCCAAAGATCGATTGAAAAAAGCTGATGCGAACAGGCAGGGCCTCGAGATCTCGGGTGATTATCTGAATCACGGTACCCTCTACGTAGCTCGCTTTGATTCGGATGGAACAGGAAGGTGGCTGGAATTGGCCCCCGGAAAAAATGGTATTCCTTCGAAAGAGGAATCTGTCCTGGATGGCTTCGACGATGCGGATATATGCATCCGAACGAGGCAAGCCGCCAAGCTTGCTGGTGCGACACCCATGGATCGTCCGGAATGGCTTGCCGTCCATCCGAGCTCGCGCGAAGTCTACGCCTCCCTAACCAACAACAAGAGTCGTCACGTAGCGGATGCCGCGAACCCCCGTGTGAAAAACCTATATGGGCATATCGTGCGCTGGCGAGAGGCTGGAAACGATCCTATTTCACTTCGCTTCCAGTGGGATGTATTCGTTTTCGGTGGAAATCCAGAGGCCAAAACCGAGGAACAGCGAGGAAACGTTCAAGGGGATAGCTATGCTTGCCCTGACGGACTGAAGTTTGATTCCTCAGGAATTCTGTGGATTCAAACCGACATGTCGAGCAGCGTGATGGGAGGACCTGGGTTCGCCGAACTCGGGCACAATATGATGCTTGCCGTGGACCCCGCTCGCGGAGAGACAAGGCGATTTCTGACGGGACCTCGGGGATGTGAAATTACGGGGAATGCGATGACACCTGATCGAACGGTCATGTTTGTTAACATTCAGCATCCTGGTGAACCGGCCGATGAGCTGAGCGACCCCACCGATCCACAAAAGATCAGCAATTGGCCCGACGGTCCCAAAGGTGGGCGCCCGCGATCTGCAACGATCGTCATCCGCCGTACCGACGGGCGCCCGATCGGAACGTAGAGCAGGCTTGAGGGGTGAGGCTTGAGACTTGAGGAAGAAGAGGGCTTCGCCCTTAAGCGAGGCCCGAAAATCACACCCCGTGGCGTAAGCGAGGGATAGCGCTGGCAACCACGCATCCATCCAAGGTTTCA
>CAYMXM010000479.1:0-4361 GCA_964394065.1 uncultured Pirellula sp.
CCGGTCTCTACCTCATGGCTGTTCAAGCGCCCCGTTGGCGCTGAGAGCCTCTCGCCACCTGCGGAGGCTTCGAGAGCCCTGAGAAGGAGGTAGGCTCACGGCGCGGGCAGGGGCTTTTAATGGAAATGTTGTTTAACGGAATGAATTCCGTTCTACATTGGCCGCCGTCAGCGCTGTGAGCCGGTCTCCCGATCAGGGCTGCTAGGAGTTTTCTCTTCCGTGAGTTATTCTAGAGGATATGAATTCAGAAAGTATCTATCAACAAGTCCTCCAATTCGTCTTTTCGGAGGACTATCGCCCGACCAAACCCAAAGGGATTCTCAAGGGACTCAAACTACCGGAAGAGTCTTATCCTGACCTGCGGCGAGCTGTCAAGAAACTGGTTCGAGAAGGACGTGTCGTCTTCGGTGCAAACCACTTGGTGTTTCGCCCCAATTCCGATGCGAAGCCCAAAGAAAACAGAGTCTCTACTCCTCTCGAGGATGCGGAAGCCATACCCGAGGAGCCCCGAACGAGGGATCGAACCAAAAAAGATCGTGATCTTGAGGGAATCTTCCGAAGCGCCCCGAATCAAGGATACGGATTTGTCAAACTCCACCCGACTGCGGAGTTGGATCGAACCGACGAAGTCTTCATTCCACCTCGCTATACGAAGAGTGCGATGGAAGGGGATACGGTCCGAGTTCGGATCATGTCGCAAAGCGCTGACAAAATGGAGGGAAAAGTTGTCGAGATCGTCGCGCGGGCAAAGCGAGAGTTCTCGGGCACTTTTCAAACCGTCGATGGTCAAGCGATGGTGTGGCTCGATGGAGCGAACCTTCCTCACCCGGTCCACATCGGTGATGTTCGGGGCTTACCCGTCAACGACAACGATAAGATCATCGTCGAACTCGTTCGCTATCCCGACCACTTCCAACCGGGAGAAGGAGTCATCCTTCGGGTCCTTGGTAGCAACAAGAATCCGGCCGTCGACACGATGGCGGTCATGCACCAATTCGGTTTGATCGAGGAATTCCCCCCCGAAGCGATCGAAGTTGCTCGGCGACAGGCTGATCTTTTCAACGAAGAGGAGATCCCTTCCGGCAGAACCGATCTAACCAAGGTTCCTACCCTGACGATCGATCCGACCGACGCACGGGACTTTGACGATGCGATCTCCCTCTCGAAGAACGAGAAAGGAAATTGGGAATTGCAGGTCCACATCGCGGATGTATCGGGCTTCGTCCCCCCTGGAAGCGCCCTGGACATCGAAGCCCAAAAACGGGGGACGAGCGTCTACCTTCCCGACCGGGTCATTCCCATGATTCCGGAAACGATCAGCAACCATTTGGCCTCCCTCCAGCCCGATCGGAACCGGTTGGCCAAAACGGTATTCATGGAGTACAGCCCCGAAGGGACGCTCGTACATACCCATGTCTTCAATAGCGTGATTCGAAACCAACATCGATTCAACTACGAACAGGTCGATCAGTACCTCGCTGATTCAGAACCTTGGAAAGAGAAGCTATCCCCGCCGATCTTCCAGCTCGTTCGCGATATGCACACGCTGGCGATGCAATTGCGCAGGCTCCGAAACGAGAAGGGGGCTCTCGAACTCACGATGCCCGAAGTGAAAATCGATCTGGACAAAGTGGGGAAGGTGAAAGGTGCCCATTTGGTTCACCACACCGAGAGCCATCAAATGATCGAGGAGTTTATGCTCGCCGCGAATCAAGCGGTCGCAACTTGGCTCGATGGTCTCGAACTCCCCTTCCTCCGTCGCGCCCACGCTCCCCCGAATCGTTTGAAGCTCCGGCAGCTGAACCAGTTCGTTCGAGCTCTCGGAATCCCCGCCGACAATCTAGAGAATCGATTTGAGATTCAGCGGGTTGTCGATGAGGTAAAAGGAAAGCCGACGGAGTACGCCGTCAACTTCGCAATCTTGAAAAGCATGTCCAAAGCCGTCTATCAAGCCGGATTCGAACGGCACTATGCGTTGGATATGACCCACTACTGCCACTTCACAAGCCCGATTCGACGGTACCCCGATTTGGTGGTGCATCGAATTGTTCAGAAGCTTCTCGAGGGGCTCCCTGCGAAGGAGAATGAGTTGGTCCTGGAACGGCTTGGAGAGCATTGCAGCTCGATGGAGCAGAACGCCGAAGCAGCCGAGCGAGAGTTGATTCGAGTCAAGTTATTGCATTTCTTGACCAAGAGGAAGGGGGAACTCCTTAGCGGTGTCGTATCGGGAGTCAAATCGACCGGTCTGACAGTTCGAGCCGTCGAGGTTCCGATCGACGGCACGATCCCCGTCGCGAATCTCCCGAATGATCGCTATCGATTCGACCGCGAGACCCACACGTTGGAAGGGTACAGAAGCGGTAATCGATTCCGGCTAGGAGATGAGATCATCGTACGAATCGATAAGATCGATCTCGTCCGCCGTCAGTTGTTATTCCAATTGGAGAGAGTGACTCACCACTCCGACATTCGTCCCTATCGCGGCAAGAGCCGCGGCTCCACCCCACGCGGCAACTCCAATCGCCAGCTGGAAAACCTCGATGAATTTAAACGGGGTCCGCGGAAAAGGAGGAAGTAGGATCGTTCTACCGGCGGGTGCTACCGCGGTTCATGGCAACTTCTTCGATGCTTCGGTTGCGGCGGACGACGTGGAACTTTGAGGAGCTGGCGGTTTGGAAGGTTTCGTTTTCCATGATCCAGCGGAGGGATTTAAGATCCGGGGTTTGCCACATCATAATACCTACGATGATATCTCCGGCGTTCAAATTCGACCGTGCAGCAGGACTGTTGGCCCGAACCTCCAGGATTTTGAGACCACCTTTGAACTCTCGGTTAAAACGATCGATACTTGCTACCGCCGATGCAGGGACAGGGGCCAGACGAATTCCTAGCCGCTCCCATGCGTTCGACACGATCGCATCGTCTCCAGGAGCGATTTGCGTCTTCTGCAGAACAACGCTCTGCACCACAGTCTCTCCATCCCGATGGACTTCGACCTCGATCGGTTCTTCGGAAGGTTGTCCGAGGAGGGCTAGTTCGATGTCGAGTTTGGTCTTCACGACTTGCCCCGCAACCGCTTTGATCACGTCTCCGTTCTTGAAGGTGTGATCGGAAGAGTCGGAGTCGCTGGATCGATACTCGTTCAGCACCAACTGAAAGCCTGAATCGGTTGGGATGCGAGAACATACCAATCCGTGAGAACCGGTCCGCCGATATTGTGCAACCAGATCGGCCATCACCTCCATCGCGTTGTCGATCGGGATCGCAAAACCGATTCCTTGAGCACCGACGCGGACTGCGACGTTGATCCCGATGACTTCACCGTCGACGTTCAGAAGTGGGCCGCCGGAGTTTCCTGGGTTGATATCTGCGTTCGTCTGGATCAGATCGGTGTATTGTTGAGAACCGTTGACAGGGATGTCTCGGTGAAGAGCGCTGATGATCCCTTGCGTCACCGTATTTTGGTAACCGAAGGGATTGCCGATAGCGATCACCGGTTCCCCTCGCATGAGGTTGTCGCTCCGACCGACGTTGATCACCGGCAACTCCCGGTCGACGTTGATCTTGATCATCGCCAAATCGGTGTCTGGGTCGTAGTTGATCAGCTTGGCGATCGTAGAGGTTCCATCGGCGAGAGTCACCTCGATCTTCTCGACCGAATCGACGACATGATAGTTCGTGATGATCAGACCGCGGCGATCGATGATGACCCCGGTCCCCATCCCGTTGACTTCCTGTTTCGTCGCAACACCGTTGGTCGCGGTGTTCGTGACGGTTTTGTTCCCTTGAATATTGACCACGGCAGGTTCCGCTTTTCGGATCGCTTTCACGATCGGCGTGTTGCGGTGGTTATCCCCTTCCCAAGCTTGAAGAGGAGACGGCCCAAGCCCGATCGAGGTCACCAACAAGCCCAACGAGAACGTTCGGAGCCTTTGGGATAGATTGCTTCGTTTCATGCTGGGCCGAATCTAAGGTACTGAAACAGTTCATCGTTGGTTTACCAAACATAGCTAGCATCCAAGGAAGCTAGCTTTGCGGGAATTGTTTGGTACCGGTAGCATCGGTTGTTACGAAGAAGCCGCATGATCCATCTGAGAATAGCCAGCCAAAGTCTCCCCACGTGGCATCCTTTGTGTTGCTTCGCCAGATTGCCCAGTTTGAGAGTTCGTGGCCCGGGCGTCTCGCCCGGAGGAGCCTTCGCAACTCCGGGCGAGACGCCCGGGCCACGGTGAGGGAAACCACGAATCGGACGAATCAGGCTTGAGACTTGTTCTTAATCGCGTAGCGATGGCAGCACGTAGCTGGTCTGACGCATCGGTGGTAAGAGGGTGGACGCGAAGCGTCCCCCATCACAACCCGTG
>CAYMXM010000480.1:0-4354 GCA_964394065.1 uncultured Pirellula sp.
CTCCCCGAAGCGGGGCGAGGGGAGAGGGGCTGGGGGTGAGGGGTAGAAGTGCGAGAAACATTGGCCAAGTCCTCCCTCCGCCGCCGCTGCGCGGCGGAGGAGAAAAGCGCGCAGGGGTACGCATGCTAGGACGCCAAATCGGCGTCCGGAGGGGGACGAGCCCCCATCCAGACGGAGGCCAACACGAAAACGCTAAATATGCCTATTAACCCCGCGTAAACATGGACGAGACACCCAAAGCCCACTTCTTCCTCAAGTCTCAAGCCTCACCCCTCAAACCTGCTTCCGGTGTGTTCCGTGGTCGCCTTGGTGGCTAAGGTGACTGCAATAGAAAGAATGATTGGTAGGCATTTGGATCTGAAATGGAAACCGCGACCACTTCACACACCCTACGCCTAATCATTTCGCGCCCTGTCGAGAGAAAAAACTGGCCTGCTTCTGTAGATGCTTGAACCGGCTGAAGATTCCTCGACCTTCCCTTCGTGCCGGGCTAGAATCTGACTTGATGTTGGGAAGCGAACCGCGGACTATTAACCATTGAAATCGACATGAGCGAAAACCAGCTACAATCTCCACAGCACAACACCATCCGAACCGTCCTGCGCATTGCTGGGCCTTTGGTCGCAGGTCTTGGCTTGGTCTTCATGATCATCGGCTTTTCGAGTTTTTTCCTTTCATTCGGTAGCTTTGGAACACCACGCTTCTTCTGGTGCGCGTTTGTTGGTATGCCACTCCTCTTTGTAGGTTTCGTCTTGTGCAAGTTCGGTTACATGGGTGATGTCTATCGATACGTCGCCGGTGAAGTGGCGCCAGTTGCCAAGGATACCGCTAACTATATGGGAGAGGGAATTCAGCCAGGGGTTAAGGCTGTTTCTAAGGCAGTTGCCGCCGGAATCTTGGAAGCCCAGAAAGAACAGCAATCAAAGGAGTAGGGGGTGGTGGTCATGAGTCTTGTGAAACACAGAGGCTCGAAAATCACAACCCGTGGCGTAAGCGAGGGACAGCGCTGGCAATCACGTTCCCTCCCCTCGCCCGGCTATCCCTCGCTAACGCGTCGGGTTGTGATGGGGAGCAGCCCTCTCAATTCGCGTTCGACTTCATCCGGGGCTTCTTCCATGACATAGTGCCCGACGTCGGAGAGCTCGCAGCGGGTTGCGTTGGGGAAGGCTTTGTTTAACCGCTCCATGCACTCGGGACGGAAGCACCAATCTTTCATCCCCCATACAAAATGGATCGGCTTACCCGCCAGCTTCGATAGATCTCGCTCCAGCCGGTTCAACACTTCGTACGTCGGATGGCTCGGGTGCATCGGGATGTCATGAACGAAACGGTCGATCGCGACGCGGTTGGCATAGCTGTCGTACGGTGCAAGCAAACCACATTTGGCAACCGGGCTTAGACGAGGCAGGCGATCGATTGCCATATAGACAGCTGCCAACGCGAAGAGATTCCCGTACCGCATCGCAGCCGTTCCGATCCAAGGCCATCGGCACATCCCGATCCGAAAGGGAATGTACGGAGGAGGAAATGCGGCCGTGTTGAGGATCAAGATCTTCGCAATCCGTTCAGGGCACTGAACCGCAGCTCCCAACCCGATCGCCCCTCCCCAATCATGCACGACGAGAACGATGTTGCGCAAATCGAGCGATTCGATGAGCCGAAGCAGATTCGCGGTATGCGTAGCCAAACTGTAGGGATAGTCTTGCGGTTTGTCGCTCAAACCGCATCCGACATGGTCGACCGCAATCACGCGATGGGTCGCGCGAAACCGGGAAGCAAGGGTTCGATAGTAGAACGACCAAGTCGGATTGCCATGAACCGCGAGGATCGTCTCACCCGTGGAACTCGCATCTCCGACCGAGCTACCATCCTTTGGCCCCTCGTCGATGTAGTGCATTCGAATCCCACTGGAAGTTTCCAACCAATGGGATTCAAAATCGTATTCACGTCGCCAAATGGGCTCGGTCATCCTCTACTCGATCGTTAGCGAGGCGTGTCGTGCTTGACTTGGATATCTCGGATATCGTCGTAAGTACGGAGCGAGTATGGAACGCCGACGTAATCGAGAACCTTGCAGAAGGAACGAAGTGCGATTCCAAATCCGTCCGGTCCACTAAACCCACCGAACTGACCTCCCCCTTTGACGTGCGGCTCCATGTCGAAGAAGAGCCCGGGAATACCACGCTTCTCCAGGCGAGCAAGAATTTCCGGATAGGAACGCTTGATATCTCGCAAGATCGCTTCGTGCCCAGAGTCCCCTTCATCGGCGGGTACGAATGCCGCGAGCGATTCTTCGTCGACGTGCGAGGTCGCTTCGGCAGGTCGGCAGTAATCCTTGATGTGAACCCAGCCAAGCCCCTCCTTCATCGCCAAATACTCATCCCAAACTTGGTCGGTCGACATCCCTTGGCAAACCAAATTGGCTCCATCAAATATCAACAGCATCGCAGGGTGATTGACACCTTGATAAAGCTTCTGGAGCAACGCTCCCGATTGACCGATCAAATTCGCTTCGACCTCCAATCCCAAAGTGAGTCCATGCTGATCGCATTTGGCCGCGATCTGCCCCAATTGATCGATTGCTTGGTTCAGATGAAGAAGGGGATCGGTGCCGCGTGGATGGTAGAAAGAGAAGCCGCGAATCAGTTTGGTCTCGAATTTATTGGCCAATTCGCAAGCTCGGTTGACATCCTTCTCCAAGTATTCGCGGAAGGGAACATAGCGATTGGACGATCCGTCATCGATGTCTAGCAGTTTGACCTTCCCGATCGGAGAACCGAGGGAGGAAACTTGAAGGCCGTACTCTTTTTGTTTTTCCAGAACCCGTTCGATCGATTCGGGAGAGAGGAGCATTACGTTTTGGATTCCCTCGCCAGCGTCGACGAAGCGGATCGTGTAGTACTTCAATCCCAACGCCGCGAATGCGCAGAATTGTTGCTCGATCGTCTTTTGGTTCGCGGCCTCGTCGGCAAATCCACTGAGCAAGATAGGAGGCATGGTGGTTGAGTTGGACATCGGTTGGCGGTCCCTTTCAATAAGAGTCTCTAAACGGATTGCGAGTAAGCCACGGTGATGACCGAGGTGATCCCACCGCGGGCCCCCCATCGGCTCTCCAACGTCACCGACTTCGGCTCGACGACCTTCACAAAGTCATCGAGAATTCGGTTGGTGATATTTTCGTAGAAGATCCCTTCGTTGCGGAACTTCTGGAGGTACAGTTTGAGGCTTTTCAGCTCCACGCACTTTGTAGCCGGAACGTATCGAAATGTCAGGACCCCAAAGTCGGGTTGCCCGGTCTTAGGGCACATGGAGGTAAACTCGGGGCAGACGATCTCGATGGTGTAGTCTCGATCAGGGTACGAGTTGTCGAAACACTCGAGCTCGTCTTGAAATGGGGTGCCAGGCACGGAATTGCTCTCCTCGGATTGCTCTCCTAAAAGTGAATGATCCGCGATATTCTGCTAATTTGGTTGAGAGCTACCAGGGCTAATCCCATCCGAAACGGAAAAAGGGTTGAAGTGATACGGATAGCGGAGATTTTTCACAGTATTCAAGGTGAGGGGAAACTCGCGGGGACGCCGAGCGTCTTCGTGCGCGTCAGCGGTTGCAATCTCCGGTGCTGGTTCTGCGACACCCGCTACGCCTCCTGGGAACCCGAGGGGAAGTCGCTGGATTGGCGGGAGATCCTTGCGGAAGCCACTTCGTACGACTGTGAGCATATCGTCCTGACCGGCGGAGAGCCGACTCTTTTTGATGACGTTGGGGAGCTGACCGAGAGATTGAGCGAGCTCCAAAAGCACATCACCATCGAAACAGCCGGGACGATCTACCGAGACTGGAAGTGCGACCTTTGGTCCATCAGCCCCAAACTCGCCAATTCGACCCCCACTTCTGGAATCGCCCCCGGTTCGCGTTGGATCCAACTCCATGAAGAACGCCGCCATCAACCGCAAGTGGTCGAACGATTGATGCAAAATTCGGAATACCAACTCAAATTCGTCGTCGGATCGTTAGAGGAAACGGAGGAGGTGCTCGCGTACCTGAAGAGACTGCGAGGCTGGTCTAAAGATTCCGTCTTGATGATGCCGCAAGGAACGACCTCGGAGGAATTAAAACCGTACGAAGCTTGGCTCCCCGACTGGTGCGCTACCCAAGGCTTCCACTACTGCGACCGCCAACACATCCACTGGTTCGGAAACACCAGAGGAACGTAAAATACAAGCCCGACGCGCAAGTAACAAAGTTTTTGTTACTTGCACTTCTACCCCTCACCTCCAGCCTGGCCTGACGCATCGGAGTTAAGGGGTAGGACGCGAAGCGTCCTACCATCACAACCCGTGGCGTTAGCGAGGGA
>CAYMXM010000481.1:0-4348 GCA_964394065.1 uncultured Pirellula sp.
AGACCTGGGATGGATGCGTGGTTGCCAGCGCTGTCCCTCGCTTACGCCACGGGTTATGATTTTCGGGCCTCGCTTACGCGTCGGCCAAGCATCCCAAATACCTTATATTCTCGCCGATGTGTCAGGCCACCCCCGCGGTAAGCGGTAACCCTCCCCAAAGCCCAAAATCCAAAGCCTCCTACAGGAAGACATTTCAATGCGGTTTGATGGTGTTGTTTTTGATCTCGATGGTACGTTGTTGGATTCTTTGCATGATATTGCGGAATCGGCGAACTTTGCGATCGAGTCTCTCGGGTATCCCCCCCATCCGATCGACGCTTATCAGACGATGGTCGGGGATGGCGTGTCCGTTCTATTCGACCGGGCCTTGCCGGCTGTTTCCGAGGACGCTTCCCTCCGAGAAAGATGCTTCCGGATCTACCAAGAAGCTTACGAAGCGAGGTGGCATAACCGCTCCAAACCTTACGACGGGATCTTGCCTCTCCTAGAAAAGCTACGAAATGCAAAGGTGAAGCTCGCCATTCTGTCCAACAAGCCCGACGCATTTACCCAAAAGTGCGCCTCCCATTTTTTCCAACCTGCAATTTTTGACCTAGTATTGGGAAGCTCCGCTCGTTTTCCCCACAAACCAGACCCTTCCAGCGCTCGCTGGATCGGTTCTCAATTTGGGGTCGATGCGAGTCGTATCGCTTATGTGGGTGATACGAACACCGACATGAAAACTGCGCTCGGTGCAGGTTTTTATGCGATTGGAGTGACGTGGGGCTTCCGCCCTGAAAGTGAATTGCGTGAATGTGGTGCTCACGGGGTAGTCCATACTACCGCCGAATTGGAGGCGATCTTGTTCGAGTAAGCCCGATCGGCCTAAGCCCTGCTTCCACTTTCACGATCGTTTTCAACGTACACCAAGTGGAAAGCTATGAAGCCAACAATGAGCCCGACCCGAAGCGCTGAATCCTCCAAGCAAGATGACTTTGACAAGATCAAACGACGCATCCACCAGCGATTGGTGGATAAACTAGATCTTTCGCGCGTCGGTGACCTCAAGGGAGAGTCCTTCCGCCGTGAAATCCGTATCGTGGTGGAACATCTCTGCGATAGCGAGAACACGCCTCTCAATCGCTCCGAACGGGATCGCCTCATCGAAGAAGTCCTCGATGAAACCCTCGGCCTGGGACCACTCGAACTCCTTCTTAAAGACTCCGCGATCAGCGATATTTTGATCAACGGTCCCAAGAACATCTTCGTGGAGCGGAAGGGGCAGCTTGAAAAGACTGCGGTGGAATTCCGGGACAATGCCCACTTGATGCAGATCATCGACCGGATCGTGTCGAAGGTCGGGCGCCGTGTCGACGAGACCTGCCCGATGGTGGACGCTCGTCTCGAAGATGGTTCCCGGGTCAACGCGATCATTCCACCTCTCGCACTCGACGGAGCTGCGGTCTCGATTCGTCGATTCGGATCGAACCCGCTCAAACTCGAGGGGCTACTCAACTACAAAGCGTTCACTCCTGAGATGGTGATGCTCCTCGAGGGATGCATCAAAGCAAGGCTCAACATCATCATCAGTGGTGGTACCGGTTCTGGGAAGACGACGCTTCTCAACACGTTGAGTTCGTTCATTCAAAACGATCAACGGATCGTTACGATCGAAGACGCCGCCGAACTTCAATTGCAACAGGAACACGTCGTTCGACTGGAAACCCGCCCGGCCAATATCGAAGGGACCGGAGCGATCACGGCAACCGATTTGGTGAAGAACGCCCTCCGGATGCGTCCCGAACGAATCATCATCGGGGAGTGTCGTGGTGGAGAAACGCTGGACATGCTTCAAGCGATGAACACCGGTCACGATGGTTCAATGACCACGGTCCACTCGAACTCGCCGCGAGACGCGATCGCACGACTTGAGACCCTCGTCATGATGTCGGGGTTTGAACTCCCCGTCAAAGCCATTCGACAACAGATCGCTGGAGCGGTCGACGTGATCATTCAGGCGACGCGACTCCAAGGTGGTCCGCGCCGCGTGCTGAACATTACCGAAGTCCAAGGGATGGAACAGGACACGGTCGTATTGCAGGATATTTATCGCTTCGTTCAGGATGGAATTGATGAAGCTGGTAAGGCGTGTGGGTATTTCGAGGCCACCGGAGTTCGCCCCTCGTTCATGCCTCGACTCGAAGCCGCCGGCATACGTCTGCCGGCGAGCGCGTTCCGTCAACGAATCATGATGCGAGCCTAATCCTATGCTTCCAGTAATCATCATCATTTCGGTAGGGTTTTGCGTAGCGGCTGTCGTCGGCGCTGTGGCTATCGCTGTTCGCGGCGATGAACCATCCCTCGCCGAAGAACGTCTCAACTCCCTTACGAAACGAAGCAACAAGCAGCTGGAAGAATCCGACTTGCTCCAGCTTCGAGGAACCCTTGAGACGTCTCGCTCCATGCTCGACGAGTGGATGGCGAAGACGTTTGATGTTCAAACGCTGATCGACCAAGCCGACATCAAGATGTCCCTCTCGCAGTTCACGTTGCTCTGCGTGATGCTAGGTGTGGTTGGAACGCTGGGAACTGCGGTGAGCCCAGTCCCCCTCTTTGTCGCGCCGATCGTCGGGCTCCTTTTGTTTTTCGCTCCCTTCCTCTACGTGAACTTCATGCGGAAGAAGCGAATTGCAAAGTTCAACTCCCAGCTTCCCGACGCTTTGGAAATGCTCAGCCGTTCACTGCGAGCCGGCCACTCCTTGGGGAACGGTTTTGGATTGATCGCGCAAGAGATGCAGGACCCTCTCGCCAAAGAATTCGGCAGGTGTTTTGAAGAGCAGAACTTGGGGGTATCCCTCGAAGCATCCCTTCAATCGATGACCGAACGAATACCGAACCTCGACTTGCGGTTCTTTGCAACGGCGGTGATTCTGCAGCGAACGACGGGTGGGGACCTCGCGGAAATCCTCGACAAAATCGGTCGACTGGTCCGAGCGAGGTACCGACTAGCTGGACAGATTCAAGCGCTGACGGGCGAAGGACGTCTGTCGGGGATCGTTCTGCTGGCTTTACCACCGGGGCTCTTCTTGATGATGCTCTATTTGAACAAGGAATACATCCTCACTTTGTTCACCGACCCAATGGGGCAGTGGATGTTGGGTGGTGCCATCCTTATGCAGTTGGCAGGGGCATTAGTGATCCGCAAGATTATCGATATCAAGGTTTAGTAGGTCCGGAGCTAATTTCATGGAAATGTACCAATTCGCATTCGTGGATCAACGCTTCGTGGTCATAGGGGCCGTATTCGTCGGCGTCTGTACCTTGATGTGGTTTCTGATCGATCAACTTTCACCTCGCGATCAAGCGGCAGCAGAGTCTCGATTGGACATGCTCAACGATCGAAAGCGTGGTGAAGGGAGTGGTGATTCCCGTGGGATGGGAATGGACAGAATCACGAACGCTTTGGGAAAAGCCTCCCCGTCCTTATCGAAGCATCTTGAACCCAAGACCGTTGCCGAAAAGAGCAAACTTGTTCAACGACTGAGTGAAGCAGGGTTTCGCTCCGAAGAAGCCCCTGCAATATTTCTTTCGCTCAAGGTTATTTTTGCGGTCAGCGCATTGGTAATCGGAGGTGGAACTTCGCTCTTCATCAATGGGTTTACGCAGAATGTGCCCCTACATACCATCTTCGCGGGTGGGGCGGCATTCTATGCACCTGAGCTCTTGCTCGACTTCCTTCGTAAAAGCCGAAAGAAGCAGATCACCCTCGGACTTCCCGATTGTCTCGACCTCCTCGTCGTCAGCGTTGAAGCGGGGTTGGGACTCGACCAAGCGATGCGCAAAGTGTCCGAAGAGATGAAGTCTTCCTTTCGGGTTCTTGCTGAGGAGATCCAATTGTGCACTCTCCACCTTCAGATGGGGAAAGTACGAGCAAGCGTCTTGCAAGATCTTGGGCAACGAACCGGAGTTGAAGATCTTCGGACGCTAGCAACCCTCCTGATTCAAGCGGACAAATTCGGTTCGGGTGTCGCGCAAGCCCTCCGGGTCCAAAGCGATTCGATGCGAATCAAACGCCAGCAACTGGCGGAAGAGAAAGCCGCAAAGACAGCGGTCAAACTCATCTTCCCCCTCGTCATCTTCATTTTCCCCGGCGTCTTCGTCGTCCTGGTGGGACCTGCTGCGATCCAAATGGCGAGGGAAATGTTCCCTGCCATGCAAGGGAAGGGGTAGGACGCGAAGCGTCCCCCATCACAACCCGTGGCGTAAGCGAGGGCTGTCATAAAGTTGGTGTTGTGGGGATTTAGGTTTGCGCAGGTTTCGTTCTCTGATTCGCTTCTTGTCCGACCGGGGACGAGCCCCGGTCGGACAC
>CAYMXM010000482.1:0-4344 GCA_964394065.1 uncultured Pirellula sp.
GCCACCACCGGTGAATCGTGACGACGCGTCAACGATCCCGGAGGGATCGCAGAAGTGTTCGAGTTACCAGCCGCGAGCGAGAACTTGGCCTTTGTTTCTCGCACTTCAACCCCTCACCCCCGGCCCCTCTCCCCTAAAAGGGGCGAGGGGAGCGGAAACCTTATGGGCCCTCTTCTTCCTCAAGCCTCACCCCTCAAGCCTCACCCCTCAAGCCTGCTTCCGGTGTGTTCCGTGGTCGCATTGGGCGCACGGGTAATTGCCTTAGAAAAGATAGTCGGTATGCCAACGGGACTTGAGCTGGTGACCGCGACCACTTCACACACCCTACGACTACTACTCGGCCACGCTTACACCTTAAACCTTATAGCTCACGGCTTAATCCCCAAACCATCCTTCTCGCAGCAGTGCTGTTTTGCGGAACTCCGATTGGATTAGTTCCGCGATCGAGGAATCTTGATGGAGTTGTTCGACCGAGTAGCTAGGGAGCCCTTCCTTCACGAGTTTGCGAATGTAAGGGAGTACTTTATTGCGCATGATATACTTCGCTTCGCATTCGCAACGAAGGTAGAACGCGATCGTTGCAGCCGGGGCGGAAAGGGGAACCGTTTCGCGATCGACGTTGCTAACGTAGCGAGCGATCTTTCCGATAGCGTGTTCGGTTTGTCCAAGATGAACGAGAAGGTTCGCCCAAGCGCTTCTCCATTTCGAGATGCTTTTCCAATCGGGAAGATTTTCGACGATGAGAGGTTTCTGGCAAAGAATTCCACCGAATGTGTAGGGAAGCTCTGGCCGACCGACGATCAGTGCTTGCGCTAAAGCGAGTTCCGGGAACCCATTGTCGACGATCCCTACAGGTTCGAATCCCGATTTGACGAGAATGTTCGTCGGGGTGTAGATCGAGGTTATGTTTCCGACCTCCAGCTTAACAAGATTCTGACAGGCTCCTTCGTGGACCGGAGTCGTCGGGTAGGGGAGGCTAACCCCTGCCATTTCGAACGGAATGCGAATGAAGTTTGTACAGGTTGCGCAGGGTTGCTCCCAGCTGCTGAAATCACCTCGCGGGGGTGCTTGGCGACCTTGGAAATCGAAGGCTAAGTTCCCGAGGCGATCGAGTTGATCACTCAACTGCGCACCGATATCCTCGGGGAGATCCGTTGGACGTACCCATTCTGAATACCAGCTGAATCCACCATTCAGCGCCGTAGTAATTGGAATGCTCCGCCAGCCTCCCTCGTAAATTTCTACTGCGGAGGGTTGGAAGAGCGTTTTGCCGGTGGGAAGTTTTACGCGGCGGGTTACGTAAAGAACCGCGTGGGAGGCAACCGCTGGTTCGGTAAGAAATCCCTCTAGGATCCCATCTCCTGGCTTGTTGAGTTGAATGACACCGATATCTCCCGAGCGGAGTTCGATTCCTCGAACTCGAATGTGGTCAGGATTGCCATCGACGAACTCGACGACCCCCATCGCTGGCTCTCGCAGCCATCCCTCAGGATCTCCATTTCGAGAACGGCGCACAGGTTGGATCGTCGTGTCGATTGCTGGCCCAAGCCGACGAGATGCTCCTCCAGACGGATCGAGCTTTCGGATGACATCTCGAAATTGGGTGCCATCCCCGTAATCAGCAATGAGATAGGCGAGCAAGCTTGAGGATTCTTCGTTCCCGATTTGCTCGTTGGTAACGAGCAACCCCTTCGCTTGGGAATGAGTTAAGGCCCCGTTGGCAAGTCCGATTTCCTTCAGCCCCTTCGTGAAGGAGTGATTGGATGTAGCGTTGGAGGCCTCTAGGGTTTTCTCTGCGATATATCCCTTCGCCCAAAAGGAGCGGCTCAGCTGGAGTTCGCAAAGCTCATAGGGGGGGAGCTCTCGTTGGAGAGAACGGTAGGTGGCGTTGATATCGTCCGGGAGGGATTCATTCCAATGGAACCGTGAAATCGTTTCGGAGGTCAGCATATTGTGCGGATGAGGAGACGGGCATCGACGGGAGTGGGGGATAGGTCCCCCCACATTTCCGTGGCCAATGCACAGGTTTAGTCGAACTCAGATTCCTTCTAGGCGTGGAGTATTCTACCCCTTTCTACCTCCTGGCAACAGACGTAGGAGCAGGCTTGAGGGATGAGGCTCACCCCCCGCCTGGCCTGACGCATCGGTGGTAAACTTGGCAGCTTGGGTAAAAAGAGCCTAATTTGGGTGGCACGTCCCTGAGGAACGAAGGGCGTGATGTTTTGAGGCTATTCCCAATGTTCCGAGGAGTCCTCCACGCCCATCGCTTCGCTCTGAGCGTGCCACCGGACGCCTGAGATATTTCCGACAAGGGCTACGTGCACTCGCGACGCTGTCCCTCGCTTACGCCTCGGGTTGTGATGGGGGACGCTTCGCGTCCCCCCTTAACTCCGATGCGTCAGCCCCCCGGCCGCGATTTTAGCAACCCTAAAAAAAACTCGCAGCGTGAGACCAATCGTGTCATCGGGGTGGGCGATAGTATTTGTGTCGGGGGGCTGAGCCAACAACATCCAAACCCCCCGACGCTCCCAAAAGCGGCACAATCCTCTGCTCCTGGCACTTCGAGATCCCTCATCCTCGAGTCCGCATCAGGAGCAGGGGAGCTGTGCTCCACTCAACAAGCAAACACCACCCCATCATCAAGGAAGAAGCAAAAATGGCAAAGTTCTACGTGCAAAGCGGATCGGTTCGAGCAGTTATCGACAGCGTTGATATGGATCGAGCAGCCCTCTGGGTTGTCAATCTAGTGATGGGAGATGTCCTCCCACTGGATGAAGAAGGAGAGGAAGCGTCGGTTGAATCAATGGAAGCAGAATCCAACACGCATCATCTCGGTGAAACCATCCGAATCAGCGAACAAGGGTTCGATCGGGAAGACGCTTGGATTGCCGACTCCTTGGAGACCTTCCGCCACTGGTACGATCTCTTCCAAGCCATCTCGGTGATGAGCAAGCTTGAAAACAGTCTTGAGGGGTGAGGCTTGAGACTCAAGGAAAAGGGGACTTCCAATTTAACCGCAGAGGACGCGGAGAGGCGCAGAGTTAAAACCGAAGTAGAGATTGGATCCTAGCTCCCCTCGCCCCGCTTCGGGGAGAGGGGCTGGGGGTGAGGGGTTGAAGTGCCAGAAAGGATAGCCAAGTTTGGAGACTCGATTCAAAACCAAGATCATCCCTCCGCGTCCCCTGCGGTTTACAAAGGAAGCCCTTTCTCTTCCTCAAGTCTCAAGCCTCACCCCTCAAGCCTGAGATGGTGTGTTCCGTAGTCGCTTTAGACGCACAGGTGATTGCAATGATTGAGATGGTTCGGTATCCCAGCTGGCTCTGAGATGGAAACCGCGACCACTTCACACACCCTACGACTAGCTCTCTCTTCTTCCTTACTCCTTACTCCTTACCCCTTTCTTGTTGTTGATCGAGTACTCCTTGAAGAGTTGTTCGAATTTGCGGACCTTGCTCGCAACGACACTTTGGCAATAAGGATTTTGCGGGTTCTGTGCGTAGTAGTTCTGGTGGTAGTTCTCCGCCGTATAGAACTTCTGGATCGGAGAAACCTCGGTGACGATTTTGCCTCGATACACTTTCTCTTCGGTTAGTTTCTTAATGACCGATTCCGTCGCTTCCTTTTGCGCGTCACCATCGTAGAAGACGACCGATCGATACTGCGTTCCGACATCCGCACCTTGACGGTTCAAGGTAGTTGGATCGTGTGTCTTGAAAAAGATCACCAGGATCTGTTCTAGAGAAACGACCTCGGGATCAAACGTCACTTCGATGACTTCCGCGTGCCCAGTCAGTCCGGTGCAGACCTCTTGGTACGTAGGATTCGGTTTGGCTCCCCCCATATAGCCCGATACGACTTTGGAAACACCTTCGACGCGCAAGAAAACCGCTTCGACACACCAAAAGCAGCCTCCTCCTAAAACGATCGATTCCATTTTCTGTTCCTTGGGTACTGCGTTGGTGCTGCTACCTGAAGTGGTCTCCTGTGCGTGACCAAGGCAAGCGCCGAGCATGCCGAGCATCGATACGGTTGCAACCAAGCGTTGGAGTAAACATCGTCGGTACATAGCAAGATCCGATCGGCGTGAAAAAAGGAAAGGGTGATAACGCACTCACCCTATTGTAGCACCCCCCCATGTAGAACGGAATTCATTCCGGTGAACAACGCCTCCAGCTACTTTAGGCTTTAGACTTTGGACTATAGGCTTTAGGAAGAGAATTGCCGAAGTTTTGTTCTCTGATTCGCGCCTTGTCCGACCGGGGGCGAGCCCCCGTCGGACACCGCTTTGACGCCCTAGAACGCGCCGCGCTTTTAGATCTCCGCTCCCCTCGCCCCTTTTAGGGG
>CAYMXM010000483.1:0-4327 GCA_964394065.1 uncultured Pirellula sp.
AATTCCGTTCTACAATGGCCGCCATTCAACGCCGCCGCCAGCGCAGTGAGCCGGCCTCCTATTCAGGGCTCTCCAAGCCCCCCGCTAGTTGTGAGAGGCTCTCGCTGCATTCAGGGCCCTCGAAGCCCTCTTTAAGAAATGAACGCAGAGGCGCGGAGACGCAGCTGCGCGTCAAACTTCAAACTTCAAACTTCAAACAAGCCTTCTCTAAACGACGGATATTTCAGATCGAATGGGAGTTCGCTCAAGAGCCGCCTCGACGAAACTCGCTTGCTGAGATTCGATCGGGATTTACGGTTGGGAGGAGGGCTAATCTCGTCGTTGGAACTAGCGATCGGTGAGGCGAAAATCGGGGGGGGCAGGTTTCTCGATTCGGCAATCCAGTTGTAGTACTCCTCGCGCGTGGGAGGTTGGTTGTCCCCGACACAGTAGAGCTCGTGCTTGGGGCGATTGTCGGAGAAGAAAAGAATCACGTTTGCTAAGTCCTCGACATGGATCAAGTTGAGATAGCTTTGAGGATCCACCTCCAGCGGGATTCGATCTCGAATCGCTTGCCAATTGGGAATGCGTCCAGGACCGTAGATTCCAGCAGGCCGTAGAATAAGCCTCTTGGCAGGGGGGAGATGGGATGTGATCCATGCCTCCCCACCCGCCGCCGCGATTCCCCCTGGACGAAGAGGATTCAACTCCGATCGCTCGTCCACCCAGGCGCCATCGTTCCCCCCACCGATAACTCCCGTCGTAGAAAGGTAGATCCAGTTCGAACCATCAACTGGAGCCACTCCTTCCAACCGGGCTAGTTCGCTGTAAAGGTTATCCAGTCCCAGGGAATGCGTTTCGGGGTAGGGAATGTTCGGGATCGAAGCGTGCGAGACGGAGATCAGTACGGTCTTGAGAGGCTCCCCGTTTTGCGTTATCGCCATCATGGGCGAGGCGCCCATGCCACGTTGGGGGGCATGGTGCCAATCCCACAGAATCGGGGTCACCCCGATCTCTTCCAGTTCTTTGGCACGTTCTGGGGATCTCGTCGTTCCCCAGACTTGGTCTCCCCGTTCGAGCCATTTTTTCGCAACCGCGCGCCCGACGTAACCACAACCTACAATAAGTCGACAGGCCATCTTATCCAACCCACTTCCCTTCCGCAGTCGTCACAACCGGTTCTCCCCGATACGGTCGGAGCAGAAGTTTTGGATTTTTCTTAAAGTCGGTGGGTTTCATTTTGACTGGTCTTAGCGAATAATCGAATGCTCAAATCGCTTGAGAGGGTTGTTCCAAGTTTACTGCCCATGCTCTCCATTCCAGATAGGGGAGCAAGGTGTTCCGTCCACAAAATATGGGGTTTACGGTGCCAGCACATCCAGAATCGTTCCCGTCCTACACGGGCAAGGCTGTGACCCATTTTCTGGATGCTCCGTTCTGTCCGTCACTGAGTGATTTGTCCGTGGCCCGGGCGTCTCGCCCGGGCCACCTTCTGCAAGAAGCTTTCTTCTCGGGTTTAACGGTCCTTCTTGTCCTTTGTGTGGCACTGTCGGGTTGGTGGGCCAGCGAAGCGGTCGCGCAGCAGCCACTCACGATCGACTTTGACAATGCCCTCCCCCCTGCCCCCGCAACGGGGGCGGTTTCCGAGCTTCGCAAAGTGGGAGACAAAGGAGGGGTCGGAGAGGATCGGGTCGCGAAAAAACCAGTGATTCCGATGTATTTTTCGAGCACGATCGACGATCCTCGCTCCGTCACTCGAGTCTCTCTGGACGATGCGATTGCCAAGGTTGCTTGGGGGGCTCCCCCGAAGGACAAGCAAGAACTGATCGCCCTTCAGAAACAGCAAGCTGAGATTTCCAAACGAGTCCACGCGGTCACGGTCAACCTGCAGCATGGGAACACTCAGGGAAGTGGTGTGATTGTCAGCGAGGATGGATACATCCTCACCGCAGCTCACGTCGCGGGTCGTCCCAAGCAACGAATTAACGTCGTTTTGCACGACGGGACACGAGTCGAGGGAATCTCCCTTGGTCTCAACCGAAACGAAGACGCGGGTGTCGTCCAGATCGTCACTCCTCCTGGGGGGAAACCACGAGTGTGGCCATTTGCCTGTATGGGGCGGTCGTCAGACCTTCCAAGTGGTGCCTGGGTTATCGCCGTGGGACACCCTGGAGGTTGGCAAGCAGACCGACCAGCCGTCGTCCGGATCGGACGTCTTTTGCGAAACTACAATTCGACGCTGATCACCGACTGTGCGCTGATCGGAGGAGACAGCGGGGGGCCTTTGTTCGACCTTGAGGGAAAACTGATCGGTATTCATAGCCGGATCGGGGTCGATGTAGAGGAAAATATGCACGTCCCCGTCGATGTCTATTACCGAAACCACGAAAGGCTCATTCGGAGCGAGGCATGGGGCGCTTTACCAGGTTTCCGCCCGCAAATCGGAGTTGAGGGAGCCGCGCCGGAACAAAGCAACGGCAGGTGTGTTATTGATAAGGTCAATCCACGAAGTCCTGCGGAACGGGCCGGCCTTATGGCGGGGGATATCGTCGTGAAGTTTGACGGGCAGAAGATCGGGACCTTTCGAGACTTGAAAGATGCCGTCGACTCAACGATTCCTGGGGATGTGGTGTCACTGGAAGTCGAGCGCCAATCGCAACGGGTGACGTTGCGGCTCGTCATCGGCTCTTTTACGGACTGATCGAATTCCCTCAGGTTTATTTTTTGGTCTCTTGGGACCGGTCTGTCTATAATGGAATTCTTGTTGGGGGCTCGGAGCTGAGTGCCTCACAAACAATCGAACGCAACCACGGAAAAGGAATTGTAAATGAAACGAAAGACCATGCGAACGTTAGGAGTGTTTGTTGCAAGTTCGCTCGTTTCGTTCGGCATGCTGTCGTTCGTCCATCGGGATTACGATGCTCGCGGTCTCTTTACCCCCGTCGAAGAGGCACCGACTGAGGGAGCCTCCCTTTTGGTGCAACAAGGTGGCGGGGCTGTTGGCCGGGAATTCTATCGCTTCAACAGCCGGGCTCCGCAACGGACAGATCAACATACGATGCGCGCCTTTCGAGATTCGGTCGGCGACGTCTGGAAATCCACCGCCCAGATCATCGTCAGAAACCGTCAGGTTGCCTTGGCTGCAGTCGTCCATGCCGACGGTTGGTTAGTCTCCAAATCGAGTGAGGTTCCCGACCGATTCGATGTGAAGCTAGCCGACGGAAGCCGAGCGATCGGAGCTGTTCGTTCACGAAACGAAGAAATGGACCTGGTTCTTATCAAGATAGAACGAACCGGCCTCGCTCCAGTCACATGGAATGTGTCGGAAGAGGTTCCCGTCGGCGGGTGGTTGATCAGCACCGATGCTCGCCAAGTTCCATTGACGATCGGTGTGCTGAGCGTTTCGAATCGAAACATCCGAAAAGAGAAGCCCGTCTTGGGAGTGCAGCTTGGTATTCCTGATAGTTCCACTCCGGGGGCACGCGTGGAATCGGTAGTCGAAGGAAGTGGGGCAGACCGAGCGGGGCTTGAAGTGGGAGATATCATTCAAGATATCGATGGTACATCTTACAGTGAGCGAGATCAAATCCTGACGAAGCTTCGACAGTTGAAAGCGGGACAAACGGTTTCCTTGGGGGTCAAACGGGAGTCGAAGCAAGTGACATTGGCCGCCCAGATGATGGACCTGACCAATTCCCTTCTGGACCGAACCGAGATGGAGGTCAACGGCCAGATCAGTGCGAGGGCTACAGGCTTTCAGAATGTCATGCAGCACGACACCGTTCTGATGCCGCATCAGTGTGGTGGCCCGTTGGTCGATGTAGAAGGTCGCGTTGTCGGAATCAACATCGCGAGGAACGGTCGTGTCGCGAGTCTTGCCTACCATGCCAAAAATTTAGAACCTGTGATTCGAAACATGCTTCATTCGGCTGGCGGCCCCGACGAACTTATCGTCGAACGACGCGGAGTCATTCAGGCTTCCGCGATGACGGTCGATTCCAACGCATCTCCCATCCCCGTTTCGGTACCGACTTCCATCCAAATCGAATCCCTCAAACCCGAAGTCGTCTTCCCCGCACCGATGTAGGGGGGGGACTAGGTGGAATTGTCGAGTTTGAAAATGGTCACCTTCTTGGTAGCCCCGGTAGGCAACGCTGTGAAGCACTTTTCTCTGAGAAATTGAATATTTCTTGTCCGATCGGGGCTTGTCCCCGTCGGACACCGCTTTGGCGCCCTAGATCGCGGCGCGCTTTGGAACTCTGCTCCCCTCGCCCCGCTTCGGGGAGAGGGGCCGGGGGTGAGGGGTAGGAGTGTTAGAAACATCGGCCAAGTTGGCGGGTCCCAACCC
>CAYMXM010000484.1:0-4322 GCA_964394065.1 uncultured Pirellula sp.
CCCGTGGCGTAAGCGAGGGACAGCGTCGCGAGTGCACGTAGCCCTTGTCAGGAATGTCTCAGGCGTCGGGTGGCACGTCCCTGAGGCACGAAGGGCGTGCTGTGAGACCTGGGATGGATATCTGGTTGCCAGCGCTGTCCCTCGCTTACGCCACGGGTTGTGATGGTAAGACGCTTCGCGTCCTACCCCTTACTACCGATGCATCAGGCCAGGCAGGGGGTGATGGGGCGAGGATTGACTCGTCAGCTCGATCAGAGCTGGAAGCAGCGGCCACTTCACACACCCTACGACTACGCTCCCTTCGAAACGCGGAAGTTATTTCGGGACAGTCCCTTACCGCTTAAACCTTACACCTCACCGCTCACACCTCAACGCTCACCGCTTAAAAATGCTCTCCACCCGTTCAATTTTCTTCCTCACGGCAGCTTGCAGCATCGGTGCATTGATTGGCTATTGCGTGATGATACCGGTACGGGGGAAAAGGTTGGAGCATTGGCGGGGGATCCAAGCTCGTTACGCTCAGCAAGATCTACAGCTTCTTCGGGAGCTCCACCTCGATCACGACTTCCTTTTTCGGGATGGGGTAGAGCCTCTCATCGCCAAGGGGGAGCTTCGATGGGAGGAACCATCATCGAACGATACCCACCTGCACCCTGTTTGGACGAAAGAACCGAACGGTTTTGAGCGAATGCGCATGACCCTCGGATGGATCGACGAACGCGGAAGTCCGAAGGTAGGGACCTTAGTGCGACGTTTCTCCGACGCAGAGATTCGCAACTCTGTGGGAACGGGTATGGTTGCGATGACTCTTAGCGGTATTGCAGGCTTGCTCTTAGCTAGTTTGGTATTGATCTTCGGGCATCTGCGAAGGAATGAGCTTCGTTCGCTTCAAGCATCGAATCAAGCGTTGCTCGACGAACAGATCGGCGCGATTCGGAGTTCCTACGAGAACTCATCCCTCGCGATGACGAGCATGCCGATCGGCATACTGTCGTTCGATCGCTCTCTCGTTTTGAATTTCATCAACCCAGCTGGGAACAAGCTCCTAGGGCTTGAGAACGCAAGCGAAGGTCAAAAGCTTTTCGAGATCCTTCGAGCCCCGGCCGTTTTGGATTGCATTCAGGAAACCCATCGAACCGGTCGCTCGCAGGAGATTGAGTACGAACGGGCTTCTGAAAAAACCTGGCTGAGGCTTCGCACCCACCCGCTTCGGCTGGAGCCCTCCAACGCCCCCCTTCGCCATGTCCCTTCTAAACCAGGCTCTCTTCGCTCCGTACCTGTTCTACTGACGGTGATCGACGAAACGAGGCTCAAGCAGCTTGAGAATCTGAGGCGGGATTTCACTGCCAATGTTTCTCATGAGCTGAAGACACCTTTGGCGGCGATCAAGGCTTACGCAGAAACGCTTTTGATGGGGGCAAGTGAAGAGCCGGAGACTTGCCGGCGTTTTGTGGAGCGGATTGCGGAGCAAGCCGGGAGGTTGGACGCGTTGATCCGGGATCTCCTCCAATTGACACGCCTACAGTCGCAGCCCGACAAACCGAAACTTTATGAACTAGATCTTGTCGAGATCATCCAAAGAGTGATGGAGGATCACCGAGCGATTGCGGCGAAAAATGAGGTGACACTCTCGATCGATTCTCCGAAATCGCTCCTGGTCGTGTCGGACAGGGAATCCATGCAGACGGTTATCAACAATCTAATGAGCAACGCCATTCGCTATAACCGGTCTGGTGGGAGGGTGAGCGTCGTCTGCCGAATCGAGAGTGAAGGGTGTGTTGTCGAGATTGCGGATACTGGAATCGGAATTCCGCCGGGAGATCTCGCTCGCATTTTTGAACGATTTTATCGAGTGGAGAAGGGGCGATCGCAAGATCAAGGTGGGACAGGCCTAGGGCTGGCCATCGTGAAACACCTATGCCAATCGATCGAGGCGGAGGTTCAAGTCCATAGCCAAGTCGGGACGGGGACTGCTTTCACGGTGAGGTTCCCGCAAAGCGTCAAAAGTCCGACTTATCAACAATCGATTGACCGGCGCGACTCGGGAGTTTAGCATGCGGGGGAGTTTTTCCATCTCTGTCACAACTTCCTTCACGAAGGTGTCTCCCCTATGCTCTCTCGCACCATTCGAGGCGTCGTTCCAGCGGCCATGTTGGCCCTGTCGGCGTTCGCCCCCCTCCCTTCCTTTTCGTTTGCCGAAACTCCCGCCAATCAGTTAACGCGTTCCGAATCCTTAAGCGGTTGGAAACTCCTCTTCGACGGGAAGTCGACCGAAGGGTGGAGAAACTACAAATCCGATAGAGTCTCCGACGGCTGGAAGGTCGAAAATGGAGAACTCATTCGGGAAGGAAAAGGGGCGGGTGATATCATCACCGATAAGAAGTACAAGTACTTCGAGCTGATGCTTGAGTACAAAATCTCCGAGAAGGGGAACAGCGGATTGATGTTCCATGTCAACGAGAATCATGGAGCACCTTGGCATAGCGGCCCCGAAATTCAAATCCAAGACAATGCCAAAGGAACAGATCCTCAAAAAGCTGGGTGGCTGTATCAACTCTATCAGCCCGGTCCCAATCGAACGACAGGGAGTTCCGCCCCGATCGACTTTACTCGCCCTGTAGGGGAGTGGAATCAAATCTATCTTCGCATTGCCTCGAATCAATGCGAAGTGTCGATGAACGGCGCGAACTACTACTACTTCAAACTCGGTAGCGATGACTGGAACGGGCGCGTGGCGAAGAGCAAGTTTGCGAATATGCCCGATTTCGGAAAGACTGGGGAAGGTCATATTTGTCTTCAAGATCACAATGATCTCGTCTCCTTCCGCAACATCAAGATCCGGGAACTCCCGGCCAGCGGCGGAGCGCAACAACCGATCGATGGAGTCCTTTCACTGAAGCAAGTTCCTGCGTTCCCCGACTTAAAGTGGGAAGGATGGCAACCGATCGAAGAGGACGGAACGATCAATCGACCTCTCCGCATCATGGAACTGACCTACGCAAAAGGTGCCCCGAATCGCCTTTATGCGGTCGATCAAAAAGGTCGTATCTTCACGTTCGAGAACGACCCCAAAGCCAAGTTGGCGAAGTTGTTTCTTGATATCCAAGATAAAGTCAATTTTTGGGCAGGTCCTGGGGCGAACGAGCAAGGCTTGCTGGGCTTAGCATTGCATCCTAAGTTCCATGAGAATGGTGAGTTCTTCGTTTGCTACACTCGAGTGGAGAACGACAAGTCAGTCATCTCTCGCTTTCGGGTGAACAAAGAGAATCCACTCGTTGCGGACCCTGCGTCGGAAGAAGTCCTTCTTGAGGTGGAGCAACCGTTCAAGAACCACAATGGAGGGCCTATCGAGTTCGGGCCTGATGGCTATCTCTATATTGGATTTGGAGATGGAGGGTTCCGAAACGATCCGAAGGCTTCCGGTCAGGATCGATCGACTTTGCTCGGCACCATTCTTCGCATCGATGTCGACAAGAAGAGCGATGGGCTCCCCTACGGAATTCCAGCCGACAATCCCTTCGTCGGACAGGACAAGATGCGAAAGGAAATCTATGCATATGGATTCCGCAACCCATGGCGTATTGCGTTTGATAAAGCGACAGGCCTCCTTTGGGTTGGAGACGTCGGTCAGGAGTTGTACGAAGAAATCGACATCGTCGTCAAAGGTGGCAACTACGGTTGGAGCAACTGGGAAGGGACGCATCCGTTTGGAAACCGACCTATTGTCGAAGGTACTTCGGAGCCGATTGCACCGGTATGGGAATACGATCACCAAATCGGCAAATCGATCACCGGTGGCCGAGTCTCCAACACCGATCGTTTACCATCCCTCAAAGGGAAGTACATCTACGCAGACTACGTTAGCGGGGCCGTGTGGGCTTTGACCTACGACCCTAGCTCCAAGAAGGTAACACGCAATGAACAGATCATTGCAGGCGGCACCCCCGTTTTTGCCTTCGGTGAAGACGCAGCGGGAGAGATCTACTTCTCGGTCGATACCAATCGCGAACAATGCATCTTTAAGTTCGAAGCTGCTGAGTAATGGGGGCCTAAGAAGAAACCTCAAACCGAGAGCAACTCAGTAGGCTCTTCTTGTCCGTGGCATCCGTGCAATCCTTGGTTGTCCACCCGACTCCGACAAGAGCCTCTCGCCACCTTGGAGGGCTTGAACAGCCCTGAGATGGAGGCGGGCGTAGTTGGTCAGCAGGGGCTTTGAATGGACGCGTTGTTTAACGGTATGAATTCCGTTCTACATTGGCCGGATCATCCAAATTGTTTTGGGCAAAACCGCGCGCTCGGAGCAAGCAGGAATCGCAATGCCC